>NZ_JBQCGS010000034.1:0-23732 GCF_051955415.1 Flexivirga sp. | reverse complement strand
CGACTTTCCTGTCCATTAAACTAATCTCTGCCCTCTCCCGCTGTTGCCGCCGCGGCACCCACGTCCACGGGCGCCCCGCGGCGACAACTGCGTCGCTCGCCGGTCAGGTGAGCTTGGTGAGGATCAGCTCGCGCGCCTTGGCGGCGTCGGCCTGTCCCTTCAGCTCCTTCATGACCTGACCGATCAGCGCGCCGGCGGCGTTGAGTTTGCCGTCCCGGACCTTGGCGGCGATGGGTTCGTTGGCGGCGATGACCTTGTCGACCGCAGCCTCCAGGGCGCTGTCGTCCTGGACCAGCTCCAGGCCGCGGGCGTCGGCGACTGCGGTCGGCGAGCCCTCGCCGGCGATGACACCGTCGAGAACCTGGCGGGCCATCGAGTCGTTGAGCCGGCCGTCCTTGATCAGGCCGTCGAGTTCGGCGACATACGCGGGGGTGACGTTGAAGTCCGCCACGCTCTTGCCCTCGGCGTTGGCGCGGCGGGCCAGCTCGCCGGTCCACCACTTGCGCGCGCCGGCGGGTGTTGCGCCGGCGGCGACGGACTCGTCGATCAGGTCGATCGCGCCGGCGTTGATCACGTCACGCATCTCCAGATCGCTGTAGCCCCAGTCTCTTTGCAGCCGCTTGCGGCGCTGGGCGGGCGGCTCGGGCAGCGTGCCGCGCAGCTCCTCCACCAGCTGCGCCGACGGCGCGACGGGCACCAGGTCCGGCTCGGGGAAGTAGCGGTAGTCGTCGGCGTCGGACTTCGGACGGCCGGCGGTGGTCACGCCGGTGTCCTCGTGCCAGTGCCGGGTCTCCTGGGTGATCGAGCCACCGTCGTCGAGGATGGCCGCCTGCCGGCTGATCTCGTAGCGGACGGCCCGCTCGATGGAGCGCAATGAGTTGACGTTCTTGGTCTCGGTGCGGGTGCCGAGCTGCTCGACGCCCTTGCGGCGTAGCGACACGTTGGCGTCGCAGCGCACCGAGCCCTGCTCCATCTTCACGTCGCTGATGCCGAGCGCCTTGACCAGGTCGCGGAGGGTGGCGACATACGCCCGGGCGATCTCCGGTGCCCGATCCCCTGCGCCCTCAATGGGTTTGGTGACGATCTCGATGAGCGGGATGCCGGCGCGGTTGAAGTCGACGAGGGAGTATTCGGCGCCCTGGATGCGGCCGGTGGCGCCGCCGACGTGCAGCGATTTGCCGGTGTCCTCCTCCATGTGGGCGCGTTCGATCTCGACGCGGAAGGTCTCGGTGCCCTGGCCGGAGGCGGCCGGGACCTCGACGTCGAGGTAGCCGTCGAAGCAGATCGGCTCGTCGTACTGGCTGGTCTGGAAGTTCTTGGGCATGTCCGGGTAGAAGTAGTTCTTCCGGGCGAAGCGGCACCACGAGGCGATGGTGCAGTTGAGCGCGAGGCCGAGCCGGATGGCGGACTCGACGGCCTTGCCGTTGACGACCGGGAGCGCGCCGGGCAGGCCGAGGCAGACCGGGCAGACCTGTGAGTTGGGATCGGCACCGAAACCGGTCGCGCATCCGCAGAACATCTTGGTCGCGGTGTTGAGCTCGACGTGGACCTCGAAGCCCATCACTGGGTCGTATGTCGCCAGAGCCTCGTCGTAGTCGACGACTGCGTCGGTCATCAGCCCACCACCTTTGCTGTCAGGGCCGGCGCTTGCGCCAGGATCGGTGCTCCCCACTTGTCGTGCAGTGCCGCCTCGAGGACAGCGGCCGCACGGTAGAGCCGCTCATCCTTCGTGGCAGGCGCGAGAATCTGGAAACCACTGGGCAGACCGTCCTCGGCGGCAAGTCCGTTGGGGATCGAAATGCCAGGAACGCCAGCCAGATTGGCCGGGATCGTCGCGACGTCGTTGAGGTACATCGCCATCGGGTCGTCCAGCTTCTCGCCGAGCTTGAACGCCGTGGTCGGTGCGGTCGGGGTGACCAGCACGTCGACCTTCTCGTAGGCGGCGGCGAAGTCGCGCGCGATCAGCGTGCGCACCTTCTGCGCCTGGCCGTAATAGGCGTCGTAGTAACCGGCCGAGAGGGCGTAGGTGCCCAGGATGACGCGGCGCTTGACCTCGTCGCCGAACCCGGCCTCGCGGGTCGCGGCCATGACCTGCTCGGCGCTGGGGCTGTCGACACCCTCCGGAGCGACTCGCAGCCCGTAGCGCATCGCGTCGAAGCGGGCCAGGTTGGAGCTGGCCTCGCTCGGCAGGATCAGGTAGTAGGCGGCCAGGCCCTTCTCGAAGCTCGGGCAGCTCACTTCGACGACCTCGGCTCCCCGGTCGACCAGCAGCTGCACCGACTCCTCGAAGAGCTGCTTGACGCCGGGCTGGAAGCCGTCGCCCGAGATCTCCTTGATGACACCGATCCGCATTCCGGACACGTCGCCGTGGCGGGCGGCCTCGACCACCGCGGGGACGGGTGCGTCGATGGACGTGGAGTCCATCACATCGTGGCCGCCGATGACCTCGTGCAGCAGGGCGGCATCGAGCACCGAGCGGGTGCACGGGCCGGCCTGGTCCAGCGAACTCGCCAGTGCGATCAGGCCGTAGCGGGAGACGCCGCCATACGTCGGCTTGGTCCCGACCGTGCCGGTCACGGCCGCGGGCTGGCGGATCGAGCCGCCGGTGTCGGTGCCGATCGCGAGCGGCGCCTCGAACGCGGCCACGGCCGCGGAGGAGCCACCGCCGGAACCGCCGGGCGTGCGGTCCAGGTCCCACGGGTTGTGCGTGGGGCCGTATGCCGAGTGCTCGGTCGAGCTGCCCATCGCGAACTCGTCCATGTTGGTCTTGCCCAGGATCGGCATGCCGGCGGCCCGCAGCTTGGCGACCACCGTGGCGTCATACGGCGGGATCCAGCCCTGCAGCATCTTGCTGCCGGCCGTGGTCTCCAGACCCCGGGTCGCGAGCACGTCCTTGACCGCGATCGGGACACCGGCGAGCGGGGCGAGCTTCTCCCCCGCGGCGCGCGCGGCGTCCACCGACCGCGCCGTGGCGAGCGCGCCGTCGGCGTCTACCTGCAGGAAGGCGTGGATGTCCCCGTCGATCTCGGCGATCCGGTCCAGGTGTGCCTGGGTGACCTCCACCGAGGTGGTGTCTCCGGCGGCCAGTGCGTCGGCGATCTCGGCAGCCGTGAGCCGGGTGTAGTCGGTCATCTTCTCGGCTCTCATTCCTCGTCCAGGATGCGCGGCACGGCGAACCGCTCGGCCTGCGCGTGCGGGGCGGCGGCCAGCGCCTGCTCGGGCGTCAGGCTCGGTCGGACCTCATCGTCGCGGGTGACGTTCTCCAGCGGCAGCGGGTGGGACATCGGCGGAATGTCCTCGGTCGTGATCTCGCCGACGGTGGCCACGAACCCGACGATCTGGTCGAGTTGACCGGCCAACCGGTCGAGCTCGTCGTCGGTGAGCTGTATGCGGGCGAGCATGGCGACGTGGGCCACCTCGTCGCGGGAGAGGTCAGACATGGTGGCCAGTCTATTTCGCGCCACTCGGCGCATTTCGCCCGGCTCGGGCAGGTCGCCCGATACCTTCGGGGACCACACTGATCACCTGCAGTGATACAACTTGATAGCAAATCAAAGTTTCTTCCCGAAGTCGACCCAGGTCCTCTCACCCGAGGCACAGGAGGCTGTCATGCCAGGCATCACCATCTCGTCCGGATACGGCGCAGGCGGCGGGGTCGTCGCCCCGCGGGTCGCTGAGCGACTCGGCTTCCGGATGCTGGACCGGGCGATCAGCGCCCGGGTGGCCGCGGATCTGGACGTGTCGCTGCAGGAGGCGCAGGAGGGCGAGCGCAAACTGAGCTTCGCCGACCGGTTCTTCCGCAACCTGGCACCACTGGCCGACACCATCAGCGGTGGTGCCGCGATCGCCGCGGCCGACGGCGCCGCGGCAGAGGAGTTTCGGAACGAAGCCGACAACATCATGCGCGAGGCGCTGGCCGACGGTGCGGTGATCCTCGGCCGAGGTGGTGCAGCCGCCCTGCAGGACCGCACCGACGTGTTGCGGATCCGTCTCTACGGCAGCCCCGAGGAACGCATCAAGGCCGCGGAGAAGTTCGGCGAGGGCAAGGTCACCCCCGAGCAGGCGGAGCAGAACCTCGAGAAGGTCGACACCGCCCGCGCGAAGTACGTGCAGCACCTCTACTGCCGTGACATCGACGACCCGACGCTCTACCACCTGCAGCTCAACACACCGCTGCTCGAGCTCGACCAGTGCGTCTCGATGATCATCGACGCCTACCGCGCCTTCGCCGCGGACCCAGGCGCCGCCGGCGACACGCCGACATACGGCCCCGACGCCGACTGAGACGTGGTGGAGGCCGCGCCGGCGTGCACCTCCTGCCGTGCGCATCGTGCGGTTGCGGTGCGCTCGTTCGGCACGACGCGCCGCTCCGGTTCTCCTAACCTTGATGTATGGCGACCAACGCACACCCGATCACTGTGACGTGTACTGTTCCGACCGAGTTCATCGGCGACCGGATGATCGTCCGGCTACCGGCGCAGGCCAGCGCCGAGTTGCCGTCGCGCGGCCAGATCGCCGCGACCGTCACGGTGAACGACGCGCCGTACCCGACGGTGATCGAACCCGACGGGCGCCGCGGCCACTGGATCCCGATCGCCGAGGGGCTGCGCAGTGAGCTCGACCTGGCGGCGGGCGACACCGTACGCCTGAGCGTCGAGCCGACCAAGACCTGGCCGGAACCCGATGTCCCCGAGGATTTCTCGGCCGCGCTGGCCGATGCGGCGGACCTGACCGAGACCTGGCAGGACATCACGCCGATGGCGCGGTGGGAATGGGTGCGTTGGATCAACGCGACGAAGAACCCGGTCACCCGGGACCGTCGCGTCGAAGTGGGCATCTCCAAGCTGCGCTCCGGAAAGCGGCGCCCGTGCTGCTTCGACCTGTCCTCGTGCACTGACCCCGAAGTCGCCAAGAGCGGGAAGCTCGTCGATCCGGAGCGGTGACCCGGTGCGCCGCAGCGCCCGCTCCGGGGCAGTCAGTGCGTGAGGGCCTGCAGGACGATGCCGGTCGGCACACTGACCAGCAGGACGATCACCACTGCGCGCATCGTCCACACCAGCCAGTTCGACGGCACGTGCGTCGTGGTTCGCAGCAGCAACACCACGGTCACCACCAGCAGCAGGCATCCGAGATAGAGGAGCGGCCGCACGTCGGTCAAGGTCCCCGCGACCACGGCCGCGTTGCCGAGATTCCAGCAGCACAGCTGTGCCCAACGGATGCCGAGCGGCACGGTGCCTGCGGTCAGCACCGCCTGGCCGAGACCGAGCACGCCCTGCGCGACACCGGCGACTAGCACCAGGTAGGCGACCGCCCAGCTGCTGTGATAGCTCGCCGTCGGTGCTGCCGCCGCGGACACCAGCCCTGCGGCGATCACCAGCGCGAGACCGATGACGACGAACGGCGTGGCAGCCCGGGCAGTCGCCGAACTGGGCCACAGGTCAGGCGCTTTCACGTGCCCGACAGTAGTCCGGTGCCTTCAGCGACCACGCACGATGTCGGCCGTGAGATCGAGATGCCCGCGGTGCTGGGCCAGCTCCTCGTAGACGTGCAGCAGCACCCCACCCTGCGTGCGCACCTCGTCGCGGTCCATGTTGCGCTCCTCCAGCGGCCCGCGGGGCAGCGAGTCGCCGTCGAACCCGCGCAAATCGGCACCGAACGACGCGCGCTGCCGCGTCACCAGATCGATCAACTCCTCGACCGTCCCCGACGACGTGAACTCCGCGGGGCGGTCCCGCGTGATCGGCCGGTCGGCGAGCACCTGACCGCCCCAGAACTCCAGGACACCGCAGCAGTGCCGGACGATCTGGTATGCCGTGTTGCCACCAGGCAGGCCCGTCTCGGCATTGGCGAGGTCGTCACCCAGGTCCCGCAGGGTTGCCGTCATACCGTCCAGCGCGCGGTCGACGTGGACGAGTACCACGTCCAGTGGAACAGCTTCGCTCATCTGAAACTCCTTGTGACATCGGTGGATTCGGGACATCGTCTCCGTGTAGGCGCGTTCCGACAGCGTTGGCTGATGAGTTTGGCACCGTCCCGCATTCGAAATGTGGGTGAGTCACGGGAGCGCCTGGCGGGCACTGTCATCACGCAGTCAGCCGCCGTGCCGTATGCCGAATCGTCGCGCGGTTCATTGCCTCGCTTACGGCGCTCCGAACCTCTGCCACAGCTCGGCACGGTCTGGTTCCTCGACCGGCTTGGCCGCAAACACCTGCTCGTCGTACTCGAATCTGCTCTGTTCGAGTTCGGCCACCGCGTACCAACCTGGCCCGTAGTCCTCGTCCGGTTCATCACGCCGGCCGTCGACCCAGTTGACCTGGTACCAAAGCCACTCGCGCTCCACCCAGAAGACAGGAAAGCTACGCATGCGGCTGACCTGGGTTGTCAGGAACGCCAGTTGAGTCCCGCATAGTGGTGTAGCGCGGTCGCCGTGATCGTCCTGGTAGTGGACGTGGTGCGGCCACCGCGTGATCCTTCGAGTGAACCTCTCACAGCACTCTCGAATGGAGTCATCACGATGACCGCACCACACATTGTCGACCCTGCTGGCGTCCTGGGCGAAGCCCTGACCGAAGCATCACCGGATCTGATGCGTTCGCTGTTGCAAACGATGATCAACGCGTTGCTGTCCGCGGACGCTGACGCGGTCGTGGGCGCCGAGTACGGCCGCCCGACTCCGGGCCGGACCGCGCAACGCAACGGATATCGCCACCGCAGCCTGGACACGAGGGTCGGCACGATCGACGTGGCCGTCCCGAAGCTACGCACCGGGACCTACTTTCCCGAGTGGCTCCTGGAACGCCGCAAACGCACCGAGGCGGCGCTGATCACCGTGGTCGCCGACTGCTACCTCGCAGGGGTGTCCACCCGGCGGATGGACAAACTCGTCAAAACGTTGGGCATCGACTCGTTGTCCAAGTCGCAGGTATCTCGGATGGCGACCGACTTGGACCAGATCGTCGAAGAGTTCCGGCACCGGCCGCTGGCCGATGCCGGGCCGTTCACGTTCGTGTCGGCGGACGCGTTGACGATGAAAGTCCGTGAAGGCGGGCGGGTCATCAACGCCGTCGTGTTACTGGCGACCGGCGTCAACGGCGACGGGCACCGCGAAGTCCTGGGCCTGCGCGTAGCCACTAGCGAAACTGGGCCGGCGTGGAACGAGTTCTTCGCCGACCTGGTCGCCCGCGGCCTGACCGGTGTCCGACTGGTCACCTCTGACGCCCACCACGGCCTGGTCGAAGCGATCGCGGCCAACCTGCCCGGCGCGTCCTGGCAACGCTGTCGCACGCACTACGCGGCGAACCTGATGTCGGTGACCCCGAAGAGCATGTGGCCGGCGGTCAAAGCGATGCTGCACAGCGTGTACGACCAACCCGACGCGGCCAGTGTGCACGCCCAGTTCGACCGCCTCCTGGACTACGTCCAAGAGAAGCTGCCCGACGTGCACGCCCATCTTGATGCCGCGTCCGCTGACATCCTGGCGTTCACCGCGTTTCCCAAAGACGTGTGGACCCAGATCTGGTCCAACAACCCCACCGAACGGCTCAACCGAGAGATCCGCCGCCGCACCGACTCCGTGGGCATCTTCCCCAACCGGGCCGCGATCGTGCGCCTCGTCGGAGCCGTCCTCGCCGAGCAAACCGATGAATGGGCCGAAGGCCGCCGCTACCTCGGCCTCGACGTCCTGACCCGATGCCGCATCAACCTCGTCACCACCGAACCCGAGATCGGAGCTGATCAACTACCCGAACTGACCGCCTGAAACCCAACAAGGAGAACGCAGCCCGCTACACCACTAACAGGGACTTGACCTCCACTTCTTGGTCATGCGCGGGCATCGCCTTCAACTTGCTCTTACGGGCCGCGACCCGCCAGTCGATCTTGGCGAGGTCCGGATCACCGATGATCTCCGGCCGCTTCGCGACACCTTGATACCCGGAGTCGGCGTAGCCGACCTCGTCATCGGGTCGCATCAGGTTCGCGGCCTCGGTGATGTCCGCAACGTTGGCCGCCGTCAAGGGACTGCCCACCCTGACCGACAAGGGCTACGCCGGTGCCGGCATCGGCATCCACGTGCCGATCAAGGGACGCAAGCTCGCTGTCGACAACCAGACCGCGAACCTATCGATCACCGCGCTGCGCGCACCCGCCGAACGAGCCAATGCCCTGCTCAAATCCGGATGGAAAGCACTACGCCGCATCAGCCTGTGCCCCTGGCGAATCGGCAACATCGTCGCCGCCGCACTCGTCCTCACGACCATGCAACGAGGCCGCTGGTGAGAAAACCTCAGTGTCGGGGTTAGCTGTGAGTATCGCTCCCCGAAAGTCACGGCTGTATACTCATAAATATGTCAGACTCCAGTCACAATGAAAACACAGATGATGAACGGGTAGAACTCCTGGCTCGTCGACTTTTTAGGTTGGACGCTTCGTCCGGCGCCAGCGGACATGGCGAATTACTACTGTCGTCGCATATTCGTTCATCTCTCTTTGCCTCTTGGGATAACGCAGATTCTGCCACTAAAGACGCTTATAGGAAGAGCGCGCGGCGGTCGCTTAACTCCGACAGTACTTGAAGGTGCTTCAATCGAGCCGTTCTTCTTTAAGGTACCTATCGAGACGCGATAGGCGACGGGCCCTGTAGATACCTGTACTGAGTCCTACCATAGCCGCAACTAGCAAAATCAGACCAATTAAAAGATGGCCCTTGCCAATGATAATCATCGCAGTTAGTGCAAGGAATACTGGAACTAGTACGACATAGATCAGTTTATATGCTCTTGTCATCTTGGCTCAATCATCCAGCTGGTTTGCTCCATCGACAATCGCGTAAATTCCAGCTCCAGCAACCCCAGCTCCGAAAAGCCCAAGGCCCACTCCGCAAGGTACGCAACCAACGGCGGTCGCAGCTACTGCACCTTCTTCAATGAACGAAGATACCTCGAGAGCCGCTGCGCCGGCGAATATTTCAGCTGCGCCGCTAAAGATCGAGCGACCTGCGGGGTCGATGTTGTTGATGGGGTCGTCGCCGGTGTAGGTGTAGGGGTTGGCGCGGTTGGGGTTGTTGAGCATGGTGATGGGGTCGACGGTGGTCCAGGTGCCGGTGGTGGTGTCGTTCCAGCGGGCGCCGCGTTTCCACCAGGCGAACCCGGGGACGGCTTGGTTCCCGATACCGAGAGTTGTCCACGGGGACTCGTTTCCTCCACTGGCGGCGGAGGTGACCATTTTCGACGCGCTCTTCTTGGCGGTGGACGCATCGTCGTGCGGGAACCAGGCGCCCCACGGATCGGGGTCGATGGTGCCGTTGACGGTGCCGTCCGCCTTCAGCGTCGCGCGAGTTTGGCCGAGCCCGTCGTACATGACATAGAAGCTATTGCCGTCCTGGGTGAAGTCGATCGGCTGACCAGCCGCGTCGTTGTGGAAGGTAACTGACGTGTTTGAGGCACCGGTCTGAGTGAAGGATTCCACGGTGGGTGTGCCGGCCTGGTCTGCCCGGCCGAACACGTAGTTGGTGGTGCCGTTCTGGCTGTTCTGCTGGATCAGTTCGTCCTGAGTATCGCCGGCATACAAGAACGTCGCGTCCGCCTGTGACGTCTTCTGCGTGATCATCTGGCCGGCACTGTTGTAGGTCATGTCACCTCCGCCCTTGGCGTCCTTGGTGCGCCGGCCAGCCTTGTCGTCGGCGTACCCAGAGGAACTGATCTCGTTGTCGGCGTTGAACGTCAACGACTGTGTCGTCTTACCGTCCGTGGTGACCTTGGTCCGGTTTCCGCTCTTGTCATAGGTGTAGACGTAGTCCTTGCCGAGCCAGTTGGTGGCCTTGGTGAGCCGGTTCTGGGTGTCGTACGTCAACGTGGTCGTCTTGTCACTGGAAGCGTTGTTGTTGGTGATCGACTGAATCAGCGCGGTATCGGAACCGCTCTTGGCGTAGGAGTACGAGCTGTCGAAGACTCGCGTGGAATCCGAGTTGTTCCTCGCGGTCCAGGTGCGGGTCAGCCGCCCGGACTTGTCGAACTCGTTGTGGGTGTGCGCCGCGAACGTGGAGTGATCGGCGTTGGTGTGCCACCACGTGTCGGTCCGGTGGTCGTTGTCGTCATACGCGAACCGGGTGACCTTGCCCGTGCTGTCGGTCATGGACGTCAACCGATTCGCCGCGTCGTAGGTGTACTTCGTGGTGTCGGACCCGATGGTCCGGGAGATCATGTTCCCGGCCTTGTCGTACCCGTAGCTGATCGTGCTCGCTGGCGGCGCCCCAGCGGTCATCGGGGTCGTGGCAATCGAGGCCAGGTTGCCCCGGTTGTCGTACCCGTAGGTGACTTTCTGGTTGCCGTCGGTGCGCGTCTGTAGCCGTTCGGCGTCCGTGTAGGCGTAGTTGACCGTCACGTCCGCACTCTTGGACCGGGTGACGTGGTCCAGAGCGTCGTAGCTGTAGTCCGTTTCCTGTCCGGCACCATTAGTGATCGACGTCGCCGGAACACCTGAAATCGTCGTCGGTCCCAGCTTTGACCCGTCCGGTGGGGTGATCTTGGTGATGTACTTGCTGTCAGGGTCGTTCGTGTAGGTGGTCTTGTGACCCGCTGGGTCGGTCGAGCTGGCTAGGGTGCCATCAGAGTTGAAGTGCACCTGCGCGTTGGCGCCACCGTTGGCGGTGGTCGAGGCCGGGTTGCCGGCACCGTCGTACGTCATGACCGACTTGTTGCCCTGGGCGTCCGTGCTGCTGACCTGGTTGTACGCGCTCTTCCCAGTGCCGTAGGTGGCCTTCTGCGTGGCACCGGTCGGGGAGGTGGACTGTGTCACCGAGTGGCCACCGTTCACCCCGGACGAGTAGTCGTTCGTGGTTTTCCCGCCGACCCCGTTGGTGGCGGAGGCAACATCGTTGAACGAGGTGTAGGTCGCGGACTGCTCGTGCCCGAGCGGGTCGACCGCCTTGGACACCAGCTTGGTCTCCGCGTCGACCGTGTATGCCGTGTGCGGCACGTCGGCCACGGCCTGGGACTGGTTCGTGTTCGGGTCCGCCACGTCAGTATGCGTCGCCGAGACGTACGAGAACCGGGTGACGGTCTGGTCGGAGCCCTTTCCCTGTGACACCGAGGTCACCCGGTGCGAAGAGTCGTACACAAACTCGGTCGTCAGGCCGTCCCCATCGGTGATCGAGGCCAGATCACCGGCCGAAGAGTACGTAAACGACGCCTCCGTCGTGGGGAACGGCCAATGTCCCACAAAACCCTGCGCGGACTGCTTGATCGCGATCAGCCGACCCGAGTCGTCGTAGGAGTAGTCCACCCTCGCCGGGACTCCGATACCGGTATGACGTGGACCAATGTGGTCCGTGATGCTCGAGATGAAACCTTTGTCGTCGTGGGTCACATCCACCTCAAACCCGGCTCCGGTCTTAATTGAGGACACGTTCCCGCTGGTGTAGGTGATCGTGGTGTCGTTGCCGTTACGGTCGGTGATCTTGTCCAAATGACCGCTGGCGGTGAAGTGCATCTTCTGCAACGACGGCACATCGGTCACCGTCCAGGTGCCGTCACTGTTCTTGGTCAGTGTCTTGTTCATCGTCGACGGTGGCGTGTACCCGCCGCCACTGGCGGCCTTGAACAAGCCTTGCTCCGAATCGGAGGCCAGGAACAGCACAGACCCGTCATCGTTCGCGATCAACCGGGTATCCGTACCAAGCGGCACAAACCAGCCCTTACCAGCATCCGCCGTCGTAACCGCCGACCCCGACCCCAATGTCAACGAGTTGTACGCCAAACCCAACGGCTGCAACTGCCCATTGATTGCAGGCACGTTCCAGTCATGCGTGGAGACCATCAGGTTTCCGGTCCCGACATCGACTGATGCCGACACCTGCGGACTGATCTGGAACGGCACCCGCGTGGCCGACTTCCGCACCCCGGTCAGCGTCGCCGACGCTACCGACGCCGCGTGCGCGGCCGGTGCCGCGCATACCCCTGCTGTGGCCACCAGCCCGGTGGACACCACGGCAACCAACAATGAACGACACGGCACACGACGCATCAAATTCCCCTTCTAGTGACGGTCCAGCCGCAACCCTTGCTCCCCGACGGCCCCCTGTAGGTCGTCTATGTGTCCGGCCAGTGCATGCACCCTCCTCCCCGCAGGCCACATCTGTCCCAGGAACGGCAAGGGTGGGTGAAAATCACCCACCCGCTGGCGTCACGGCCCTTGATCTGCTATGCGCGAGGCTTTCGCCTCTACCTCGTCCACCGCATCCACGGCATGTTCGGCCTCCGGCTCAAGCTGCTCCCCGGCCCGGCTCAACGGCCCGGTCCCTTCCTCGCCATGACGCCGTAACAGCCGAAGCCGCAGCTGCTGCTCCAACGAACGCACCTGGGATCTCACGGTCGAGGGATCGTAATGCTGCTCCCGCGCAGCGGACCGCACGCTCCCCCGCCGCGCGACCGCCACAAACGCACGCAACCCCTGCAACTTCCGAATCACTTGAACCCCTCCTGAACGATCCGGTCGCCTCACCGTCGAAACCATCTTCGCCGATGGCACTGCCTCGGTGGTCGCTACACAGACTTGCCCCCCGCTGCCGACCCCAGTGCGCCATAGAAAGCTGCGAAAAGACCGCCACCAAGCGTCCACAATCACACGGCTGGACACCCGGGACGCGGACGCCCTACGGCACACAGCGGCACAGTGCCTGGGACGGTTCACGCAGTGGAGTGCGTCCGGGCGGGCGGCTCGTTCGACACTGACCCAGGCGACCAGAGCACTTGGTCTCGATACACCTCCCCCGCTTCGCTCCTCCGGCACTCGACCAGCGTGCTCGACCTCGCTCCTCCGGCACTCGACCAGCGTGCTCGACCGTGCTCCTCCGGCACCCTTCGATACGCCTGCGGCCGGAGACCGCGATCAGGCAACCCAGACGGCCAGCCCGACCACAGACCGACCGGACGACCGCGGTGTCGAGCGGGTCGTCCGAACGGACCTATGAAACGGAACGGAGCGCTAGCGGAGTGCAGTGGAGTGCGTCCGGGCGGGCGGCTCGTTCGACACCGACCCAGGCGACCAGAGCACTTGGTCTCGATACACCTCCCCCGCTTCGCTCCTCCGGCACTCGACCAGCGTGCTCGACCTCGCTCCTCCAGCACTCGACCAGCGTGCTCGACCTCGCTCCTCCGGCACTCGACCCGCGTGCTCGACCTCGCTCCTCCGGCACCCTTCGATACGCCCTCGGCCGGCGCCTCGGGCTACTCAGCACGACGCTCGATCAGCGGGCGTCGTCCTCGGAGTCCGGCGGGCCGTTCTCGAGCAGCGCGACGAACCCGTCCTCGTCGAGCGTGGGCACGCCGAGCTGCTCCGCCTTGTCGGCCTTGGACCCGGCGTTGGCGCCGAGCACGACATACGAGGTCTTCGTGGAGACCGAACCGGCCGCCTTGCCGCCGTGGGCGATGATCGCCTCCTTGGCCGAGTCGCGGGAGTAACCCTCGAGTGAGCCGGTGACCACCACGGTCAGCCCGGCGAGGGTCTGCGGGATCGACGCGTCGCGCTCGTCGGCCATCCGGACGCCGTCCTCGGCCCAGCGCTCGACGATCTGACAGTGCCAGTCGACATCGAACCAATCGACGACCGCCTGGGCGATGACTCCGCCAACGCCCTCGGACGCCGCCAATTCCTCGACACTCGCGGTGCGGATCGCCTCGATGGAGCCGAACTCCGTCGCCAGCGCGCGGGCCGCCGTCGGCCCGACGTGCCGGATCGACAGCCCGACGATGACCCGCCAGAGCGGTTGATCCTTGGCCTTCGCGAGGTTGTCCAGCAGCCGGACACCGTTGGCGGACAACACCTTCCCGTCGACGATCGTGTCGGCCGGATCCGACTTCTTGGCGGCCCGCGTGTAGACCGGCACCTGCACCAGCTGCTCCCGGGTGAGCCGGAAGAGGGTCGACTCGTCGGTGATCACATCGGACTCCAGCAGCGCGACGGCGCCCTCCCAGCCGAGGGCGTCGATGTCGAACGCGCTCCGGCCGGCGAGGCTGAAGAGTCGCTCGCGCAGCTGCGACGGGCAGGTGCGCGAGTTGGGGCACCTGATGTCCTTGTCGCCCTCCTTCTCGTAGGCCAGCTCGGTGCCGCAGGAGGGGCAGTGCGTCGGCATCACGAACTCACGCTCGCTGCCGTCGCGCAGGTCCACGACCGGTCCGAGGATCTCGGGTATGACGTCGCCGGCTTTGCGCAGCACCACGGTGTCGCCGATCAGCAAGCCCTTGCGCTTCACCTCGGAGGCGTTGTGCAGCGTGGCGTTGGCGACGGTGGAGCCCGCCACCACCACCGGCTCCATCACCCCGAACGGTGTCACCCGGCCGGTGCGGCCGACATTGACCTCGATGTCGAGCAGCTTGGTGTTGACCTCCTCCGGCGGATATTTGTAGGCGATGGCCCAGCGCGGGGCACGCGACGTCGAACCGAGCGCGCGCTGCACCGGCACCTCGTCGACCTTGACCACGACACCGTCGAGTTCGTGCTCCACCGAGTGCCGGTTGGCGCCGGCCCAGGCGACATACGCCTGGACCGCGTCGGCGGTGTCGACCACCCGGTAGTGGGTGGACACCGGCAGCCCCCAGTCCCGCAGCAGGTCGTAGGCCTGCGATTGACGCTGGATGTCGAACCCGCGCCGGGCGCCGATCCCGTGCACCAGCATCCGCAACGCCCGGCTCGCGGTCACCCGCGGATCCTTCTGCCGCAGCGAACCGGCAGCGGTGTTGCGGGGGTTGGCGAACGGCGCCTTGCCCGACTCCACGAGCGCGGCGTTGAGCTGCTCGAAGTCGGACATGCCCATGAAGATCTCGCCGCGGACCTCGACCAGGTCCGGGATGTCGTCGCCGGCGAGTTTGTGCGGAATGCCTTCGACCGTGCGGACATTGGAGGTGACGTCCTCGCCGGTGGTGCCGTCGCCGCGGGTGACGCCACGCACCAGCCGGCCCTTCTCGTAGGTCAGGTTGATGGCCAGCCCGTCGATCTTCAACTCGCACAGGAAGTGCAACGGCTGATCGCCGACGTCGCGCTGAACGCGGCCGATCCAGGCGTCCAGCTCCTCCGCGCTGAACACGTTGTCCAGGCTGAGCATCCGCTCCGCGTGCTTGACCGCGGTGAAATCGGTGGTGAAAATCGCGCCGCCGACCTGCTGGGTCGGGCTCTCGGGTGTGCGCAGCGCGGGGTATCGATCCTCGATGTCGCCCAGCCGCCGCATCAGCGCGTCGTATTCGCCGTCGCTGATGGTCGGCGCGTCGCGCACGTGATAGGCGAACTGGTGACCGCGCGCCTCCTCGGCGAGCTCGGTCCACTCGTGCCGCACGTCTGTGGGTATGCCGTCGATCTCGGTCACGGCTGCCATCCTGCCGTATGGCGCCGACGGCACTGGTCTCGATACGCTCCTTCGTCGCTACTCGACCAGCGTGCCTAATCGATCAGCGTGCCTAATCGATCAGCGTGCCTAATCGATCAGCGTGCCTACTCGATCAGCGTGCCTACTCGATCAGCGTGCCTACTCGATCAGCGTGCCGCCAGGTCGCGAAGGGCGTGCGCGGCATCGACGGTCAGCCGTCCGATCCGCGAGGCGTCGGCGGGCCTGACACCGGCCAGTCCGCAGGCCGGCGTGACGACCACGCGTTCGAGCAGCGCCATCTCGAGTCCGACCCGGTGCCATTGCTCGGTGAACGGTGCGGTCACCTGCTGGAACGACGGCCGGGCCCGGTCCGGGGCGGGGACCGTCGGGACCAGTCCGGCCCACAGACGGCGCCCGGACTCGACCAGCTCCGCGATGCCGTCCCACTGCGCGGGCCGCACCAGCGAGGTGTCGAGCGCCAGGTCCAGGCCGGCGACCTGACGCACCAGCGGAACCGGCACATCCGCCGCACAGCAGTGCAGCACCTGGGAATCTGCTTGTCCGGCAACAGTTTCGGTCAAGTGCAGCAGACCGTCACGCGCCACGTTGGCGTCGACGGAGCGAATCCGCCCGAAGCCGGACACGGTCGGCAGACGGCCGGCCAGCACAGCCGGCAGCGCCGGCTCGTCCCACTGCACGATCGGTACGGCGCCCGGCACCAGCCGGCGCACCTGTGCCACGTGTTCTGCCGCAGTGTCCGCCAGCGACTGCACGATGTCCCGCGTCGCGCCGGCATCGCTGACCACACGCTCGCCCCGCGGCAGTGCCAGGGTGGCCGCCAACGTCCACGGACCGCACAGTTGCAGCTTCAGCGGCCCGGCATAGCCGTCATACACCTCGGCCAGCACGTCCAGGTCCTGGCGCAGGAAGGCGCGTGCCCGCGACGCGTCGCGGCCCGCACCGTCGGTGAGCCGCCAGCCGGCGGGCTGCAGGTCGATTGCCAGGCCGATGAGTTGTGCCGCGGTGCGGCCGATCAGGTCCGCGCCCGGTCCGCGGCCGGGCAGCTCCACGACATAGGGGATGCCGTCACCGTCGTACAGTTCGCGCACGGCGCGGGCCGCACCCTCGACGTGGTTGCCGGGGAGCGAGCCGATGCCGCTGGCCGGCACTGCGTCAGTCATGTGTGGTGCCTCGCGAGGTCGGAACGGAAGTCAGCGGTACTGCGACAAGGGCTTGTTCTTGATGCCCTGCAACGGTTTGCCGAACGTGCCCTGGGTGGCCTCCACGAAACACGCGGTCAACGTCGTACCCCGCTTCCAGCCTTCCCTGCCGGTGCTGTTGACGGCGGCGATCACGTCGCCGCGCGTGCCCCCGAGGTAGCTCTTGGCCAGCGGCACGCACTTCTTCAGTGCCCGCTTGTCGACCTCCGCGCTGCCGGGGTATGTGCCGTCCGCCGCGCCGATCACGTAGCCGCCGATGGTCTCGGCCTTGTGCGGCCGGCTGCACGGCACGATGTGCGGCGAGTCGGTCTTGCTCGGGCGATCGCTGGTGCAGATCCGGTAGTCGGTGTAGCCGGTCTGCTTGAGCCTGTTCTTGAGGCCGTAGGTGATCTCTTCGTAGCCGGAGTCGTCCGGCTTGGCCACGCCGATGGCGCAGACGATCTGCTCGGCCGCGTTCGGGTCCGCCGCGGCGGGCACCGCCTGGTCGAGGATCCGCGAGAAGGCACCACTCGGGCTGCCGACGTATGCCGCCACCTCGTTGTTGCAGGTCCAGGTGCGCAGCACGCCACGCTTGACGATGTCGTCGGCGTCCTTGGTCGTCTTGACGACCGACATGATCTCCAGCTCGTGCTTCCGGCTGCACGGGATGACCTGCCAGTTGGTCGTGTCGTCGATGCACTGTCCGGGCGCGAACGCGACGGCGCTGGTGGTGTCGGTCGATGACGGACTCGACGGAGCACTCGAGGACCCGGGCGAGGTGTCGCTGCTGGATGACGCCGACGTCCTGGGCGACGTCGGGTCGGCGGTCGAGGTCGCGCTGGTGCCGTCCGCCGTCGGCGCGACGACCGTGGGCGAATCGCTGCCGCCGCAGGCGGCGAGTCCGAGACACAGGGTGCCGATCGTGGCGAACGCCAGCAGCGGTCGCATCGTGCGGTGGTCAGTCAAAGCCATGGCGTGATCCCCTTGTGGTCCTTCGATCCGCGGCAACGATAGCCGGTGGCGTGTCCGCCCTCCCCACCCTGACGGTCCCCGGGCGGCATCGGTTGCACCGGATCCGCACACCCCGCCGGCGTCGGTGGACCGCTCAGGCGCGGTCGGTCCCGGTGATCGTCGCGGATCCGACGACGCGGGTCCCGTCATACAGCACCACGGACTGGCCGGGCGCCACGCCGCGCGCGCGGCGGTCCAACCGCACCGTCACCCGGTCTCCGTCGGCCACCGCGGTAGCGGCGAATTCCTCACCGTGAGCTCGTAATTGGGCACCGACGTGTAGCGCACCGGCCGGCGCCGGGCCGCACCAGCGGGCATGATCGCCGACCACGACGTCGATGCCGAGCAGGTCCTCGGTGCCGACGACCACGGTGTTGGTGCCGGGCCGCACGTCGACGACGTAGCGCTTTGCGCCGTCCTCACGCGGCACCTTCAGACCGAGCCCGCGCCGCTGTCCGACCGTGTAGGCGAAGGCGCCGCGGTGCTCGCCCACGACCTCGCCATCGGTGTCGACGATGTCGCCGGGCTGCTCACCCAGCCGCTTGGTCAACCAGCCCTTGGTGTCGCCGTCGGCGATGAAGCAGATGTCGTGACTGTCCGGCTTCTTGGCGACCGAGAAGCCGCGCGCCGCGGCCTCGTCGCGGATCTGTGGCTTGGTCGTGTCGCCCAGCGGGAAGAAGGACCGGGCCAACTGGTCGGCGTCGAGCACCCCCAGCACGTAGGACTGGTCCTTGGCCATGTCGACCGCACGGTGCAACTCACGCCCGCCGGGGCCGTCGACGATCTGTGCGTAGTGGCCGGTCGCCACGGCATCGAAGCCGAGCGCGAGCGCCTTGTCCAGCAACGCCGCGAACTTGATGCGTTCGTTGCACCGCAGGCACGGGTTCGGGGTGCGTCCGGCGGTGTATTCGGCGACGAAGTCCTCGACGACGTCCTCCTGGAACCGCTGGGCCATGTCCCAGACGTAGAAGGGTATGCCGACCTTGTCGGCCACCCGGCGGGCGTCCCCGGCGTCCTCGATGGTGCAACAGCCGCGGGCGGATTCGCGCAGTGTCGCGGCGGATTGGGACAGTGCGAGGTGTACGCCGACGACCTCGTGGCCGGCGTCGACCATCCGGGCCGCCGCGACCGCCGAGTCGACGCCGCCGCTCATCGCGGCGACGACCCGCATCAGCGACCACCCCTGCTGGCCGAGCGTGCCCGGCGGGCCCGATCGACGGCGGCCGGCAGTGTCTCGAGGAAGGCTGCGACGTCCGCGTCGGTGGAGCTGTGCCCCAGGGTCAGCCGCAGCGCACCTCGTGCGTCGTCCTCGCTGATGCCCATGGCCAGCAGCACGTGGCTGGGCTGCGGGACACCGGCCTGACACGCCGACCCGGTCGAGCACTCGATCCCCGCGGCGTCGAGCAGGTAGAGCAGGGAATCGCCGTCGCAGCCGGGGATCCGCAGATGCGCGTTGCCGGCCAACCGGGCCGACACGTCGCCGACCTCGTGCGCACCGGTCACCCGGATGTCCAGTCCCAGGTCCAGGGCGCCGCGAATCAGCTTGTCCCGCAACGCCGCCAGCTTCTCCTGTTCCTGGGACAGCTGCTCCGTGGCGAGGGTCGCCGCGAGCGCCATACCCCTGATCCCGGCGGTGTTGAGCGTGCCACTGCGCAGTTGGCGCTCCTGTCCCCCGCCGTGGGTGAGCGGCGTCAGCGACGCGTCGCGGCGGGCCAGCAGCACGCCGACGCCCTGCGGACCGCCGAACTTGTGGGCGCTCGCCGTCAACAGGTCGGCACCGGACGCCGCGAAGTCCACCGGCAACTGCCCGATCGCCTGCACCGCGTCGGTGTGCATCGGTATGCCGTATTCGTGCGCCACCGCGGCCACCTCGGCCACCGGCTGCACGGTGCCCACCTCGTTGTTGGCCCACATCCGCGACACCATCGCCACCGATGCCGGGTCGCGCTCGATCAGCTGACGGAGCTGGGCGGCGTCACTGCGGCCCGAGGCGTCCACCTCGATCCAGTCGACGACCGCGCCCTCGTGGTGGACCAGGTGCTCCACGGCGTCCAGCACCGCGTGGTGCTCGGTGGCACCGACCAGCAGCCGGTTGCGTCGCCGGTCCTCGCCGTGGCGCTGCCACCAGGTGCCCTTGATCGCCAGGTTGTCGGACTCGGTGCCGCCGGAGGTGAACACCACCTCCGAGGGACCGCAGCCGAGTGCCTTCGCCACGTCTTCGCGGGACTCCTCGACGACTCTGCGGGCGGCTCGGCCCACGGTGTGCAACGAGGACGCGTTGCCACCGGTGGCGAGTTGCTCGGCGATCGCGCTGATGACCTCCGGCCGGGTCGGTGTGGTGGCCGCGTGGTCGAGGTATGCCGAAAACTTCACCCGTCAAGGGTACGCGCGGTCGCGGCGGCCGACGCCCTCCGGTGAACCCGCCGCGGAGCGGCATTTGCGAGACTGTGCGGCGTGCCCGTTCCTGTCCGCCACCTGTCCGCACGGTGCAGCGCCGTGGCCGCGGCCCTGTGCGGAGCCGCCCTGGCTCTGACCGGCTGCGGCTCCGGCGGCCAGGGCACCAGCCGCCCGTCCGCGCCCGCCTCCACCACGCCGACCGCCTGCTCCGCCCACGCGGCGCCGGCCCTGACCGGCGACACCGTGCCCTTCGGGACGGCCGCGCCGACCGGCCCCTCGTCGGCCCTGCAGGTCGGCGCGGGGGCACCGCAGTTCAGCGCCATACCGTCCGACCAGCCGGGGTACCGGCTGGTCCGGGTGCCGATCCGGGCGAGTGTGCGCACCAACGGCACCTTCGCGGTCGATCACTCGCAGTTCCTGCTGGTGGACCGCGCCGGGCGCGGCTGCGCGCAACCGGCGATCAACCCGCTGGACGACGGCTTCGTGGCGCTGACGGTCGACGAGTCGCACGCCGCAGCCGGATCGGTGGCGTTCCTGGTGCCCTCGAGCACGATGCTGTCCCGGCTGAGCGTCCGGTATCTGCCCGCGGCCGGGGCCGGCTCGGCCAGCCTGGCCTGGAAGGCCGGCGCGGCGACCCCGTCCGCGACCGCTCCGGCCACCGGTTGCGACGGCGCCGCGTCGAAACTGTCGACCAGAGGCAGCACCCGCAAGGACTTCGGCGCGACCATCAGCCACGGCGACAGCGTCGTCTCACAATCGGTGCGGGCGAGCACACCCACACGCCGCGCCTTCACGCCCGGACCCACCCAGCCCAACGACATGGACGCGATCGACATCACGCTGCACGTGACGGCCACCGGCGCGGACGCGTATGTCGACCGCCGTTCCTTCGTGCTCATCGACGGTTCCGGCCGACGGTGCCGCAGCAACACCGCACTCGGCAGCCAGGGCGAAACCCTCACCAGCGCGCTGGTGAAGAAGGGGCACTCGCACGACTACCGGATCGTCTTCTGGGCGCCGAAGGGCAGCGCCGTGCACGGTCTGCGGCTGGTCCAGCTGGCCACACCCGGCGGGACGAAGGCCCGGTCGGTGTGGTCCGACGCGAAGCTCACGCTGCAGCCGCTGCCGCACTGACTGCGCAGAACGCACGCAGCGGCATGGGGTCTGGGATCCCCATGCCGCTCCGTGCGTCGGTGTGCCGGTCGATCGTCAGGCTTTGGCCTTCTTGATCGCTTCGTCGGCCTGCGGCAGCACGGTGAACAGGTCACCGACGACGCCGAAGTCGACCAGCTCGAAGATCGGTGCCTCCTCGTCCTTGTTGATCGCCACGATCGTCTTGGACGTCTGCATGCCGGCACGGTGCTGGATCGCACCCGAGATGCCGCATGCGACATACAGCTGGGGGCTGACCTGCTTGCCGGTCTGGCCCACCTGGTTGGCGTGCGGGTACCAGCCGGCGTCGACCGCCGCACGCGAGGCACCGACCGCGGCGCCCAGGGTGTCGGCGAAGGCCTCCACCGGCGAGAAGTCGCCGCCGGTGCCGCGACCACCGGAGACCACGATCTGTGCCTCGGTCAGCTCCGGGCGACCGGACTTGGCCTTCGCCTCGGTGCCGGTGATCTTCGCGGCCTTCGCCACGTCCGACACCGTCACCTCGACCGGCACGACCGTTGCGCCCGCCTGCGATGCCTGCGGAGGCGTCGCGTTGGCCTTGACCGTCACGATCGCCGGGGACTTGGTGACCACCGAGGTCACCGTGTAGTTGGAGGCGAACGCCGCCTGCGTCGTGGTCACGCCGTCGTCGCCGGCCGTCACGTTGGTCGCGTCGGTGATCAGGCCGCCGCCGGTCTTGACCGCCAGCCGGCCGGCCGCTTCCTTGGTCACGCCGCCCGTGGGCAGCAGGATGGCCGCCGGGGAGGCCTGCTGCGCCACCGCGGCCAGCGCCTCCGCCAAGGGCGCTGCGACCTGACCGGTCACGTCGGGGTTGTCGACGACGTAGACCTTGCCGGCACCGAACTGCGCCAGCCGCGGACGCGCCGCCTCCACGTTGCCGCCCACGAAGACCGCCGCCGGTTCGCCCAGCGCACGGGCGAGCGTCAGCAGCTCCGCGGTGTTCTTCTTGACCTGCCCGTCGGTGTGATCCACCAGAACCAGGACTTCAGCCATGTTGAAACTCCTTGCAATCCAATGTCATGGGCAGGTATTCCGGCTCCGGCCGGACTCGCGGGCTCGTTCGTCCCGGCATCGTCATACCTGCTCGCGAAAGTCAGTCGGAAACGGTGTCAGACGAGCTTGGCCTTGGCGAGGAACTCAGCCAGCTGGTTGCCGCCGTCGCCCTCGTCGGTGACGATCTCGCCTTGTTCCCGCGGCGGACGGGCCGTGAACGACACGACCTTGGTGGACGCGTTGTCCAGGCCGACCTGCCCGGCGTCGACGCCCAGGTCGGCCAGCGACCACGTCTCCACCGGCTTCTTCTTGGCCGCCATGATGCCCTTGAAGGAGGGGTAGCGCGGCTCGTTGATCTGGTCGGTCACCGAGACCACCGCCGGCAGCGGCGCCTCGAAGGAGTCCGACGCGGTGTCGCTGTCGCGACGACCCTTGACCACGCCGTCGCCGACCTCCAGGGTCGACAACTGCGTCACCTGCGGCAGGCCGAGCCGCTCGGCCAGCATCGCCGGCACCACGCTCATCGTGCCGTCCGTGGAGGCCAGACCCATCAGCACCAACTCAGGGGTGCCGCCGGCGGCCTTCGTGACCGCCTCGGCCAGCACCAGGGACGTGGCCGGTGCATCGCTGCCGTGGATCGCATCGTCCAGCACGTGCACACCCTTGTGCGCACCCATCTGCAGCGCCTTCTTGATCGCGTCGGCGGCACCCTCGGGACCGACCGTCACGACAGTGACCTCACCGTCGCTGCCCTCGACGATCTTCAGGGCCTCCTCGACGGCATACTCGTCCAGTTCCGACAACAAACCGTCCACGTTCGAACGATCCGTCGTGTTGTCCTCGGTGAACGTGCGATCCGCTTGCGCATCCGGCACGTACTTGACACAGACCACGATGTTCATGCGTCTATCGTCCTCTTCCCTCAGGGTGCGAGATCTGACGTGAGTCAGCGTTCGTGGGCGGACGCACGCGGCGCCCTTTCCTGCGGCGATGGTATGCCGCGGGTCGTCTGCCCGGTGACGTACCGCATGCTACCGGTGAGTAACAAACCGGTCGCGAGTGACCCGGAAGCGGGTGGGAGCGACCGGTCAGCGGTGCCGCAACCAGATGGCGATCATGCCCACGACGGTGAGCGCCACGATGATCCACGGCGCGAGCTTGTTGAGCACGAACTGCAGAGCGGTCAACTGCTGCCCCGGGGCGACCACGTAGACGTCCGACCGCGACCCGGCGGCCAGATCGAAGACAGCGGCGCCGACGACGATCACCGCACCGATCACGAAGATGACCCACGGCGGAGCCCCGACCGTGCTGTCGACGCCCTGGGCGATGCCGGTCCAGCCGAGGAGGGCCACGAACATGCCCACCAGTCCCACCACGGCAACCGCGATCGCCACCAGGCGGCTGCGCTCGGCAGCGGCGCTGCCCGGCGCCACCGGCACGTGATCGGTACTCATGGATCGTTCACCAGCTCTCAACTGTCTTCGTCTCACACCACCGGGGCCGGGGGGGGAGCCCGCACTATCGCCCCCCCCGGCCCCGGCGGGGGGCGCGGACCAGCGCCGGGCGGGGCGGAGTCGGGGGGGGCGCCGCGCCCGGGTCGG
>NZ_JBQCGS010000033.1:0-76735 GCF_051955415.1 Flexivirga sp. | reverse complement strand
AGCGGGGGAGGTGTATCGAGGCCACGTGCGCCGGGCGACTACCCGACTCACCGCCAGGTCGCACGCGCGCCGGCGTCGCCGGCACGCACCACCGCGACGATGACGCCGAACGACACCGCCACCGTGACGACCGGCAGCACGATGCGCAGCCATCCCGGCGCATCGCCGGCGGCATACCGTCGCCAGAGCCAGTTGCCCAGCGCCACGACGGTGAGCGCGACGCTCCAGGGCAGGATCTGCTCGGCGAGGTGTTCGTGCCGTTGCAGCAGCGGATTGCCCGCGGTGCCGCCGAGTTGGTCGGCCAACGCCTGCCCGGCGGCGACGGTGACCGGCACCAGCGCGGTGCCCGCGGCGGCCAGCAGGGTCGGCACGATCCCGAGTCGCACTCGCGCGGCCGGCCACAGGGAGTGGAGGATGGTGGCCAGCGCAGCGAGCGGCAACAGGACGACGACGGCGTGCACCAGCAGCGGGTGCGCGGGCAGGCCGGCGATCTCGTAGGCGGTGTGCATGCCGGTGACACGGCGTGCGGTCGCCGCCGGTTCGATTGAACCGATCGCTGCCCGGTCTCGTGTCCACGACGGAGGTGGTGATGGTCACGGACCCCGAGGTGCTCGACCAGTTGCATCGAGACCACGCAAAAGCGTTGTGGGCGTATGCCGTTCGGCTGACCGGTGACCGCGCCTTCGCCCAAGACGTCGTGCAGGAGACGATGCTGCGTGCGTGGCGGGAAGGCATCACCGACCAGAGCGACACCGGCGCGACGTCGGCCCGGGCGTGGTTGTTCACCGTCGCGCGGCGCCTGGTGATCGACGAGGCGCGGTCGGCGCGGCATCGCCGGGAGGTGACCGCGGACGAGCTGCCGGACGCCGGCGCGGGTGACCAGGTCGACGCCGTGTTCGACGCGGCGATGATCGTCGATGCGCTGGCGGCGCTCAGTCCGCCGCACCGCGAGGTGGTGGTGCGGGCGTACTACGGACGGGCCACGGTGGCCGAGATCGCGCAGGACCTCGGTGTGCCGGCCGGCACGGTGAAGTCGCGGATGCACTACGGGATGCGCGCGTTGCGGCTGGCGCTGCAGGAGAGAGGGGTGACGCGATGACCGGCGTGCACGACGACTACGTCGACTGGGACGCCGCCTACGTGCTCGGTGCGCTGTCGACGCAGGAACGGGCGGCATACGAGCAGCATCTGGCCGGCTGCCAGCAGTGCGCGGACGCGGTGCGCGGGCTGGCCGTCATACCGGGTCTGCTGGGGAAGGTGCCGCCGGAGGACGTGCCGGGCGATGTCGCTGAGCCGGCGCCTCCGGATCTGTTGGCCCGGACCCGGTCCGCGGCGCAGGGCGAGGTCGTCAGTCTCCGGCGACGCCGCAGGCGCGTGGTGTCGCTCGTGGCGGTTGCGGCTGCTGCGGCGCTGGTCGTCGGCGGCGTGGTCTGGTCCCAGCTGCCGGGCGGCACGACGCCGGGTGTGACGGTGGCGATGCACCAGGTGCGCACCAACCCGTTGCGGGCGACGGTCGAGCTGCGTGATCGGGCGTGGGGGACCGAGGTGGACATGCAGTGCGTCTACCCCGACGCGAGCGGGTGGGGCGGGCGTGCCGTCTATGCCTTGTATGTCGTGGACGACGCCGGTCACGCCAGCTCGATCTCGACCTGGGCGGCGGGGCCGGGCACGACCTCGAAGCTGACAGCGGCCACGGCGCTTCCCCGGGACAAGATCGCGCACCTGCAGATCCGCACTGCTGACGGCACCGTGTTGCTCACTGCGGCGCCGGATTGAACCGTCCGGCAACGCAATTCGTGACATCAGCACACAACGGTGACACGGAGGGCAGAGATGATGCGGACGAGACAGATGTGCGCCGTCCTGGGTGCGGCAGTGCTGACGGCGACCGTCGCGGCGTGCGGTTCCGGCGGTTCGGCTGGTGGCTCAGCGTCGGCAGCCGGCGCCAGTGCGGCGTCGACGGGCGGGGGTGTGCCGTCGACCGGCGGTGCGTCGTCGGGCGGTCGTTCGTCGTCGACCGGTGGTGCGTCGTCGGTCGGTGGCGGCGTGGCGTTGCAGGTCGCCAGGACTGGGTTGGGGTCGGTCGTCGTGGGGCCGGACGGCCACACCGTCTACCTGTTCGGCAAGGACGTCAAGGACTCCGGCAAGAGTTCCTGCTCCGGCCCGTGCCTGGGCTACTGGCCGCCGGTCACGGTGACGAGCACGCCGCGGACGATCGGCATCAGCGGCACGGTCGGCACCATCACGACGGACGGCAAGAAGCAGTTGACCCTCGACGGGTGGCCGCTCTACTACTACGTCGGTGACGCCTCCGCCGGCGACGTGAAGGGTCAAGGCAATACCGGCTTCGGTGGGGTGTGGCGGGCCATGATGCCCAACGGCGCGGACATCACGTCGGGAGGCGCAGCCGCCACAGGCAGCGGTGGCGGTGGCGGTGGCGGCAAGGGCGGCTACGGCTCGTACTGACGTGGCGATGATGCCGAGCGCGGTGCAGGGGACGCGATCGGCATATTCCGGAGGTGATGTCGGGTTGGGAGTATGCCGAGCGCGGTGCAGGGGACGCGATGGGCATATTCCCGGGGTGATGTCGGGTCGGGAGTATGCCGAGCGCGGTGCATGGCACGCGATCGGCATACTGCACGCCGCACGCCGCACGCCGCACGCCGCACCGAAACGCCCGGAAGCGGCATACGAAAAGCGCCGGACCCCAGGGGATCCGGCGCCTCGAGGGAGAGGCGGCCGCCGGCCTTCTTGGTCTCCCAGAAGATCTTGGCGATCTCGTCGATCTTGGCGAGCAGCTCGTCGGCGGTCGCGACGTCCCACGACGCCTTCGTGCCGCCGGCGCCGGCCAGCTTGGTGGCCTCGTTGACCAGCGTGTGCAGCTGCGGGTACTTCTCGAAGTGCGGCGGCTTGAAGTAGTCGGTCCACAGCACCCACAGGTGGTGCTTGACCAGCTCGGAGCGCTGCTCCTTGATGATCGCCGCACGGATCTTGAAGTCGATGTCATCGGCGTGGTCGGCGGCCTTCTCGATGATGGCCTTGACCGACTCAGCCTCGATCCGCGCCTGAGCGGGGTCGTAGACGCCACACGGCAGATCGCAGTGAGCGCTGACCTCGATCGTGGGGGCGAAGATTCGGCGAAGCATGTGATGTCCTTCCGTCGTGTGCATCGGACGTATGGCGGGAGCGTGTCACCTCAAGCAGGCTTGAAGTCAACCGGACGTGTCCGCGGATGCGGCATCCGCGCTCCTTGTTACGAACCTACTCGGACGCGGGCCGGCCGCTGAACCCCCCTAAGTCATATGCGACACAGTCGCACATGAGTGCTGTGCGCGGTGACCGTGCCGCGTGCAATTACTCCTGGAGCGCGGCCGGCCTGTGACACAGTCACAGCGTTGCGGATGCCGACCGCAAGCGTGCCGGGCGTCCGGAGGGGAGGCCGCCGTGCAACGCCGGATCGTCGCTGTGCTGGTCCTCTGCGGGCTGCTGGCCATCGCCGACGCGAAGTTGGTCGCCACGTATCTGAGTGGCAGCGATGCCGACACTTCTCCGATCCCGGCGGCGACACTGACTCCCACCGGTGCCGCCTCCAGCGGTGCGGCGGACAGCAGCTCGGCCACCACCGGCCCGGGCGACGCGCACGTGGAGAAGGTCTCGATCGCGGCGCTCTCCGCGACGCGGGCCTGGCGGGCGGCGTCGGCGATCCGCTGCTCACCAGGGGTCCGGGCCGCCACGTTCGGTTATTCGGCCGACGGCGGCATGCACTGGACGCGCAAGAAGGTGCCGATGAAGACGGTCTCGGATCTGTCCTCCGTCGGCGATCAGGTCGTCGCCACCGGCACGGACCCGTCGTGCAAGCCGGCGGCATACGTCCTCTCGGCGACGGACGACCCGCGCGACGCGATCCTGGCGCCGAGCTGGGTGATCGACCCGATCGATCCCACGGCGCTGATCGCCTCGGGCAACCGCGTCGCCAACGGTCCGTGCCCGGGCGCGGTGGTCGACCTTGCGGGCAGTTCACCGTCGGACGTGGTCGCGCTCTGCAGCGATCATTCCGCGCGACAGAGCAGGGACAAGGGTATGACGTGGCGACCGGTCGGCGGCGCCTCGGACGCCTTCTCGGTGGCCGCCGTGTCGGGGGCGACCTTCGCGGCATACCGCGCGGCGTGCGGCATCGCGGTCGGTGCGTTGGTCGGCGGCGACAGGGCGCGATGTGTGGCGGGGACGAAGGACTGGTCAGGACCCGGCGACATGATGATCGTCGACGGCACGATCTGGCTCGCGACCAGCGACAAGGCACTCACCACGCCGCTCACCGCCGGCCCCTGACGCCTCCTCCCTCCGGGCGTCTCGGCGCGCCGGCGAGGACAGTCACCCGGCGTCGGAGACGTCGGGCACGACGAGTTTGCCGATCTCGCCGGGGTTCCAGCAGACCTCCCAGCGGAAGCCGTCCGGGTCGGCGAAGTAGCCCGAGTAACCGCCCCACACGCGTGCCTCGGCGGCGGTGACCTCGGCGCCGGCCGCCGCGGCTTCGGCCAGCACCGCGTCCACGGACGCACGATCGACGACGTTGTGAGCGAGCGTCAGCGGCGGTATGCCGGACGACGGCCGGCCGCCGACCTCCGCCGCGAAGGCGTCGGCCTGCCACAGCGACAGCACGAGATGCTCGGCGACCTGGATCATGATGACCTCGGTGCCGTCCTCGAACTGCGGCCGCCAGCCGAGGCCGTCCACGTAGAACGCCCGGGTGCGTGCGATGTCCGCGACGGCGAGCGTGATGAAGCTGACTCTGGGTTCCATCGGCTCAGTCAAGCAGCGCCCGCCGCAGCCGCTGCTAGCTGCGTTTCGCCCGCCGCACCCGCAGCAGCACCAGACCCAGCACGTCGGCGGTGGGGATCTCGCCGACCAGCCACGAGTCGACGCCCTCCGCCGGATTGTCCCGCTCCACCCACCAGCCGTCACCGACGGCCCGGGTGATGCGCTTGACCGCGATCGGGCGCGGCCCGTCCGGCCCGTCCGGCAGCCGTATGACGTGCGCCCGGCCGATCCGCGGTCGCACGCCGTACGCCACGAGCAGGCGGTCGCCGCCGGCGTAGGTCGGCTCCATCGACCGACCCCGCACGACGGCGAACCCGACTCTCACTCGGTCGTTTTCGCCAGCTCGGCAGCCGCCGCGGCGTGCTGTTCCTGCTCGGCGATGATCCGGCTGAGGAACGTCTTGGTGCGCTCGTGCTGCGGGTTGCGGATGACCTCCGACGGGACGCCCTGCTCGACCACGACACCGCCGTCCATGAACACGACGCGGTCGGCGACGTCCCGGGCGAAGGAGATCTCGTGGGTGACGACGACCATCGTCATACCGTCGTCGGCCAGCTCGCGCATGACCGCGAGCACCTCGCCGACCAGCTCCGGGTCCAGCGCCGACGTCGGCTCGTCGAAGAGCATCAGCTTCGGTTTCATCGCCAGGGCGCGCGCGATCGCGACCCGCTGCTGCTGTCCGCCGGACAGCTGCGCCGGATAGTGGTCGGCGCGTTCGCTCAGGCCGACCCGCTCGAGCAGCTCACGCGCCTCCGCGCGGGCCTGCTTCTTGGACACGCCGCCCACCTGCACCGGACACTCGATGAAGTTCTCCAGGGCGGTCTTGTGCGGGAAGAGGTTGAACCGCTGGAAGACCATGCCGATCTGCCGGCGCTGCCGGGCGATCTGCTTGTCGGGCAGCCGGTGCAGGTTGCCGCCGGACTCGCGCAGACCGAGGAGTTCGCCGTCGACATACAGGCGCCCGCCGTCGAAGACCTCCAACTGGTTGATGCACCGCAGGAAGGTCGTCTTGCCGGACCCCGACGGCCCGAGCAGGCACACAACCTCGCCCTCGGCCACCGTCAGATCGATGCCCTTGAGCACGTCGACGCCGTGGAAGTGCTTGTGCAGGTTGACCGCCTCGACCAGCGGCGACTGCCCGGCAGGTGCTGATGCGTTCGACGTGCTCATAGTCCACCTCCGCCGCCACGCAGCGACATCATTCGGGAGCGCAGCGACGGTCGCGAGGTGCCGGTGTGCACACCGAAACCGCGGCCGAAGTGGCGCTCGAGCAGGGTCTGGCCGACCATCAGGATCGAGCAGACGATGAGATACCAGATGACAGCGGCGACGAGCGCGGGCATCACCAGATAGGTCGAGTTGGCAACGGCATTGGCCTGGAAGAACAACTCGGTGGTGACCGGCACCGCGGACAGCAGCGAGGTGTCCTTGACCATGGCGATCGTCTCGTTGCCGGTCGGCGGCACGATGACGCGCATCGCCTGCGGCAGGATGATGCGGCGCATCGCCTTGCCGCGGCTCATGCCGATCGCGCAGGCCGCCTCGTGCTGTCCCTGGTCCACCGACAGCAGACCGGCGCGGGCGATCTCCGCCATGTATGCCGCCTCGGACAGGCCCAGACCCAGGATGCCGACGAGGATGCCGCTGCTGACCGTCTTCACGTCCAGCGTGTAGAAGTGCACGTCGGTGAACGGCAGCCCGAAGTCGAGCTTGGGATAGAGGTAGAGCACCCCGACGCCGAGCACGACCAGCAGCACGTAGCGCGGCACCGCCCGGAAGAACCAGGTGAAGACGAACGCCACGAACCGCAGCACCGGGTTGGTCGACAGGCGCATCACCGCCAGGATGACGCCGAGCACGATGCCCAGGATCATCGCGCCGACGGTGCAGATGATGGTGCCCTTGACCAGGCCCTCCAGCACCGGGCGGTATTCCATGACCCGCCAGACGAAGTGCCAGTCCCACTTGGAGTTGGTGACGAAGGAGTTGATCATCATCGCGACGAGGATCGCGATGACGACGACGCCGACCCACTGCCACGGGTGGGGGACCGGGCGTGCGTCGACCGTGCCCGGCCGCTCGGTGGCGGCCGGCTTCTCGGCCGTGGTCGTCGTCTCAGCCATGGGGCACCGCCGGGTTCGCCGCGAACATCTCCACTGCTCCGCTCTGCTGGCCCCACTTGGCCAGAATCTTCTGGTAGCTGCCGTTGGTCGCCATCTGCGCGAAGGCCTGCGCGATCGCCGCGCCGAGCTTGTCCTCGTTCTTCGGCAACACCACGCCGTATGGCGCCGAGCCGGTGATCTTGCCGGCGGCCTGCAGTTTGTCGCCGGTCTTCTTGACGGCATACAGCGCGACGGGGGAGTCGGCGGCCATGGCGTCGACCTTGCCCGCGAGCAGGTCGGTGGTCACCTTGGACTGCAGGTCCTCGATGACGGCCTTGATCGGCTTGCTCTTGCACTGGCCCTTGTTGAGGGCCTTGATCTCGTCGGCCTGGGTGGTGCCGGTCTGGACGCCGACCGCGTAGCCGCACGGCTGGGACGGATTCACGTGCCGTGGGTTGCCCTTGCGCACGACCCACTGGGTGCCGGCGGAGAAGTAGCTGACCATGGTGACCTGCTTGAGCCGGTCGCTGGTGATGGTGAACGAGGAGACGCCGACGTCATACTTGCCGCCGACGATGCCGGGCAGGATGTTGTCGAACTTCGCGTTCTGGAATGTCGCCTTCAGGCCGAGGCACTGCAGCGCACCGCGCATCAGCTCGATGTCCATGCCGACGAGCGTCTGGCCGTCGGCCGCGAGGAACTCGTTCGGCTCGTAGGAGCCGTCCGAGGCCACCGTCAGCGTGGTGCCGGGTTTGACGTTCGGCGGGAGCACGTCCTTCAGGCCGCCGGACGAGCAACCGGTGGTGCCGGTCTGTTGCTGGCTCGAACCGAGGCCGAGCGAGGTCGCGCCACATCCGGTGAGCAGCGACGCGACCAGTCCGCCGGCGAGGACCATCGGTCCGCCGCGTGACCATGCCGACATGGGAGTCCTTTCGGGGGTGGAGCGTTCTCGGAGCGCCTCCGCCGTGGCGGGCGCCGTGCCGAGTAGCGCGCGTGGAGCGGGTATCTCGAGGTGGAGCTGCCGGAGCGTAACGGAGCACAGGGTAGCGACGTCGTGCACGTCCGCCGCGCCCTGTGGTTGGCAATCCTCGCAGCGGCATTCGGTGTGGCGTGCGTCACCCTCGTGCGAATGTGTCTCGTATGCGAGACGACACGGCGCGGCCCATCCGAAGCGCTCGCGGCGCCGAAGTCCCACTGGACATGTATGACGGCCGGGCAGCAGCCCGTCCGACGACCGACGGGCCGACACAGGCTGGAGATTCCCATGAAGGTCAACAAGATCGCGGTGGCGCTGGTCGCTGCCGCCGCAGTGCCGCTCGCCGGCTGCTCCGCATCGGCGAGCACACCGCCGAGCTCGAGTTCGGCGCCGAGTGCTGCCTCGAGTACGTCGTCGAGTGCCGCCGCGCCGAGTTCGGCAGCGCCGAGTTCGGCCGCGCCGAGTTCTGCCGCACCGAGTTCGGCCGCGCCGAGCGATGGTGCCGCATCGACGGGTTCGGCCTCGGCGCACATCGGAGACGCCAGCGCGCCGTCGGAGGCGGCGAAGATGATCTGCACCGACGAGACGCGCGACAACATTACGACGGTGCTGTCGGTGAAGCCGGATCCGAAGCCGGCGTCGTCGTGGCGCAACCACGTCTACACCTGCACCTATCAGCTGCCGGAGGGTCCGATCGTGCTGACCGTGCACGAAGCCGCCGACGTCAGCGCCGCGACGGCATACACCAAGGCGCAGCGGTCGACCGTGCAGGGCGAGAAGGATCTGACCGGTCTCAACCCCGGGGCGTTCGGCACCAAGGACGGTGTCGTCGTGCTGCAGAAGGACAACGACACCATGCGGGTGGACACCTCCCGCCTGTCGCCGCAGTCCAAGCTCTACCCGCGCCGCGCCGACTTCGCCTACAACATCGCAGCCGTGGTGCTGGGCTGCTGGAACGGCGACTGAAAAAAGTTCCCGTCCGTCCCATCCGTTTCGAAGGTGGCGCCGAACTCCCTGTGTTCGTCGGTACGGCGGGCTTCCTCAAGGGGTTGGCCCGTGACGGCAAGGTCACGGGCCAACTCCGGGAACAACGGGGTGGCCGGCTCGACGAGCAGCAGAGCTGTCGGGCCTGGATGGTGACGGCAGTCAGATGTGACGCACGGAGCCCTTGCCGTTCCGGCGAGTGCGAATCAGTCGATGGAGCGATCGCCCTGTCGGCGTCCGATGGAGAAGGAAGCAATCATGCAGACGAAGAAGAAGCTGTTCCTTGCAGCCGTTCCCGCAGCGGCATGTGTCGCCGCCCTGGGTGCGGGTGCTCCGGCCGCGCATGCTGCCGACAGCTGGAGTTACCAGGCGAATCTTGCGCCGGTGGCGATGAACACTCCCTCCGGTGCCGCGTCGGGGCATTTCATGATCAGCATCAACGGTGACCAGGCCACGGTCACCGAGACGGTGTCCGGTCTGGCGGACAAGCTGCCGACCGACAAGAAGACGCTGGACGCGCTGGGTATCCCGGCCGCGTTCGCCGGGGCGCCGTTCCCGCATGTGCAGCACATCCACATCAATGGTGACGGCATGTGCCCGACCTCGGGTGCCGACACCAATGGTGACGGTGTCATCAGCACCGTGGAGGGGCAGCCGGCGTACGGCAAGATCGGGACCACGTTGTCGACCAAGGGCGCGACCGATGGCTCGACCGCGCTGGATGTGACCAAGGCCCCCGGTGGCGCCAGCTTCACCTACAAGCGCACGTTCACCCTCAATCAGGACACGCTGTCGGCGATCAAGGCCAACAAGGCGGTCGTGGTGGTGCATGGGCTGAATCCGGCCAACGCGCCCAAGGCGTCGTTGTCGACGCCGAACTCGCTGGGTCTGACGCTGCCGGGTGCGAGCAAGAAGCTGGCGTTGATCGGCACTGCTCCGGCATTGTGCGGCAAGCTGGAGGCCTCGCAGATGAACACCACGCCCTCCGGTGGTGTGCAGACCGGTGGTGGCGGCACTTCGGGCCTGCAGAACCAGGGCCTGTTCTACGGTGCCGGCGCGCTGCTGCTCGGCGCTGGTGCGGTGCTGACCGTGCGTCGCCGTTTCGGCAAGCAGCACTGAGTGGTCGCACTCGACTGTTGTGACTGATCCGTGCGGTTCGAAGTTTCAGGAACGCTGAGATGAGTACCACCAAGCCTGGTCACCACGGTCGCCGTATGGCGGCCGTGGTGGCCGGCCTGCTCACGCTGGCAGCGGTCGTGCTGGTCGTGATCGGCGTGCGCAGCCAGGTCCACGCCGCGACGCCCCCGGCCTCCGCGGCGCATCCGTCGGCGGAGGGCAACCTGCCCGCACCGTCGGCCTCCGGTGCGACACCCGGCTCGAAGTCGGGTTCGACGTCCGGCTCGAAGTCCGGCTCGGCGAAGCAGTCCTCGCCGCAAGCGCCGTCCACGCCGGCCGTGGTCGGTCCGGTGCTGGACCGGTCCATTCCAACCTCGCTGAGCATCCCGGCCATCGACATCAAGAACGAACACCTGGCGGCTTTCGGCACCGACTCCCACGGAGCGATCGACGTCCCGCCGGCCACCGGCGGCGTGCCCCCGGGCTGGTACACCGGTTCGCCCACGCCCGGGCAACTCGGCCCCTCGGTCATCGTCGGCCACACCGATGAGCAGAAGGACGCCAAGTCGGTCTTCTTCCGGCTCGGCGAGCTGCGGCCGGGCGACAAGGTGCAGGTGACCCGCAAGGACCACACCGTCGCGACGTTCCAGGTCGACAGCCTCGAGGAATACCCCAAGGCGAAGTTCCCGACCGCGCACGTCTACGGCAACATCAACCACGCCGGTCTGCGGCTGATCTCCTGCATCGGCAAGTTCGACACCGCCACCGGCCACTACCTGGACAACATCGTCGTCTACGCCCACCTGGTGTCCAGCCACCACGAGTGACGGCATCAGCCTCTCGGTGCATGGGTGGCGGTCGGCGGGAGCCGGCTGCTACCGCGCGTTGTAGTGCGCCAGGATCTGCGCCGGGGACAGCGCCGTCGGGTAGATCGCCGCTCCGCTGATCGACCCGATCAAGCCCTGGCTGGTGGGCGGGGACGTCCAGCCGCTGAAGTTGCTCTTGCCGATCCGCCAGTAGCCCGCGGCGTTCTCGGCGGTTCTCACCGACGAGTTGGACGCGACCAGGACGGCGTCGACATACAGCTTCATCCCCTCGCCCGACAGGGTCGCGGTGGCGAGGTGCCACGCGCCGTCGTTGTACTGCCGCGAGCCGGCAATGGTGTGGACGCTGCCGGTGTAGACGCCGAAGAGCACGTGCGCGGAGTTGTCCAGATAGAGCTGCCGGTCGTACTGGCTCGGGGTGGTCGTCTGCGTGTTCGCATAGGCGATCAGCGATCCACCGCGGTAGTCAGTCGTGCGGAACCAGATCTCCTCGGTGAAGGTCGTTGGCCCCGGTGCATCGATCCGCTGCGTGGTCGAGATCATCCCGGCACCGCTCAGGGTGGTGGCGCTCGCCGCGCCGGCCGGGCACGGACCCGGCTCGCCGTGCGCGACGCCCGTGGTGCTGTAGGTGCCGTTGCGCTGGTTGCCCGAGGCGTCGGCGGCGACGGTGCCGGTCGTCTCCTCGAGCGGGTAGTAGAGGTATGGCGCGTCGGCGCGCACCGCGTCCCGGCACGGCGACGGGAACGCACTCGCCGCCGCCCAGGTCGACGCGGGATTGCCCGTCGTCCCCCGGAACGGTGCCGCAAGTGCCGGTGCGCCGGCCGCGATCACGGCCAATACCAGGGTGGCCGCGCCGATCAATGCCAGCCGGACCGGACGCCGCGCGAACGCGGCCCGGCGGATCTCGGCGTCCCTCCCCTCGGCCCCGGCCTCGGCGACGGCGTCGGGACCCTCGCCCGGCCCGGTCGTGGTGCCCTCGGCGTCGTCGTCAACATCGTCGGGGGACCGGTCGTCCTCGTCCCGCCAGGCGCAGGCACCGCCCAGCAGCATCAGGAGTATGACGGCGCCGCCGGCCAACGGCCCCACCTGGTGGGTGCGTAGCCAATACGCGGGTGACCCGGCAAACGGCACCCGCAGCGTGCCGACCCCTCGCACGGCGTCGCGCCGCACCGGCGTCGAATCGTCGGCCCGGTTGGCGTCGCCGCGCAGGACGAGCGCGCCGTCCGGGCGGATGGTGGCGAGCCGGTGCAACCGCAGCCGGCCGGCGTGATCGGGGTCGTTCACGAGCAGCACCTGGCCCGCCCGGACCTGCTGCGCGGGCACCGGCCGTGACGCGACGACGTCCCCGGGGCGCAGCGCCGGCTGCATCGAGCCGCTCATGACGACGGTGACGTGCCAGCCGAGCGCGACCGGGAGCAGCGACCACAGCAGCAGGCTCGCCATCATCGCGAGCACGCCACGGCAGAGTGCGGTGATCAGCAGGGCGGTCCAGCCGGCGCGCCACTGCTGTTGCTGCTTGGTCGGTATGGCCATGAGCCCCTCGTGGTGGATGTGTGCTGGTCAGGTGGCGCGGTGAGCGGCCGCGTGTGGCGGCCGCCCACCGTCGTGAGGTCAGGAGTTCTGCGCCTCCCACGTCAGGCCGAGGCTGGCGGTGCCGCCCTGCGCGGTGTTGGGCGTGTTGGCGTTCAGTGTGTAGTTGACCTGGAAGACGCGGGTCTCCGAGGCGCTCCCGGTCGGGGCCCAGTCGCCCTTGCCGGTGGCGAAGCTGGATGCCGAAGCGCCGAAGTCGGCGAGCGTCCCGCTGTAGACGGTTGCCCCGCTGGCCAGCGGCTTGAAGGTCGAGCACGAGCCGAAGGAGCCCGCGGTCCCCTGGGTGATCGTCAGGCTGATGTTGCTGGCCAGATCCTTGGTGGTCGTGGGGTTGGTGCCGTAGAGCTTCACCGCGGAGGGGAGCGACCCGGTCGAGGTGACCGCGATGCACTTGGTGTCGGTGGACCCCGGCTTCAGGTTGTTCGCGGTGAAGAGCGCGGTGTTGCTGTCGTCGTCCGACAGCGCCACAGTGCCGGCGTTCCAGTTGCTGGTCGGGTTGGCAGTCTGAGCCGCGAACGCCGAGTATGACGCGTGCCAGACGAAGGCACCGGAGGCGCAGAGGCCGGTCACGATCGCACCGACGGTGGCGAATCGAGCAGTGCGGCGGCGGGTACGGGCGGAAGAGGACATGGGTGATCGCCTTTCGAGCAAGAGGAAGATCGTCTTGACCCGGTCGTGGCCATGACGCGAGCGGACCGATCCCCCTGGTGGGGCCCGACCCCGCGCCTCGTGTGACTTGACGAAAGTTTTACGAAGCGATGAAAGGTAAAGTATTGGTAAAAACAACGCCTGTCAAACATTTCACCTTTCGAATTTTTGAAGTTTCATCGAGCGGCCACGCCACGACGGATCGGAAGTCATGACACAGCAGTCCAAGGCGAACATCAGCGCACTGCGCGCCCTGGTCCTCGCAGCCGACCTCTTCCGGCAGACGGTCGCCGAAGCCTTCGGCGTGGGGCCGTCCGATCTGACGGCGATGAGTCACCTGCGGTCGGCGGGCCGGCTCAACGCCCGCGAACTCGCGAGCCGCACCGGCCTGACGCCGTCGACGGTGACGGCGTTGCTGCGCCGGCTGGAGGCGGCCGGTCTGGCCGAGCGCACCATGCATCCCACCGATCGCCGCCAGGTCGTGGTGGCGCTCACCGCCAAGGGCGGGTCACTCCTGGAGCGCTCCGAGGGATGGCTGGCTGCCGTGGTGACGCGGATGGGCCAGGACGTGCGGGAGACCGAGGGTGTCCTGGTCGCGCTGCGCACCGCGCTGGAGGTGCAAGAGGCGCGGATCCGCGAGGAGCTGGAAGCTGATCGCGCGTGAGCGCCCGCAGGCTCAGCTCAGGCCGGCGATGAACTGCTGGCAGTCGTCATACAGCGGCAGTAGGCCCTGTTCGCGCGCCTCGGCGAGCGTCGGGGCGGCGGTGTCCTTCGGCGACAGGATGGGTTCGATGTCGTCGGGGAAGGCCAGTGCCAGGTCCGGGTCCAGCGGGCTGATGCCGTGTTCGCGCTCCGGGTGGTAGCTCGCCGAACACAGGTAGACCGCGGTCGAGTCGTCCTCGCGGGAGACCAGGCAGTGTCCAAGCCCCTCGGACAGGTAGACCGCCCGGCGGGTGGTGGTGTCCAGCTCGATGCTGCACCACTGGCCGAAGGTGGGGGAGCCGACCCGGATGTCGACCACGTAGTCGACGAAGGAGCCGCTGACCGCGGTCACGTATTTGGCTTGGCTCGGCGGGACGTCGGCGTAGTGCACGCCGCGGACGGCGCCCTTGCTGGACACCGAGATGTTGGTCTGGATGACGTCGAGGCGGTGCCCGATGTGCTCGGCGAGCTTGTCGCCGCGGAAGCCCTCCATGAAAACCCCACGGTCGTCAGGGAATTGGCGGGGCGTCACCACGAAGGCGCCGGCGATGTCCAGCGGTGCGATGTCCATCAGCGAGGGTCCTCCAGAAGTCGGGACAGGTAGGTGCCGTAGCCGCTCTTGGCCAGTGCTGCGGCGTGCTGTGCCAGCTCGTCGTCGCCGAGCCAGCCGGCGCGCCAGGCGACCTCCTCGACGCAGCCGATCTTGAGGTCCTGGCGGTCCTCGATGACGTGGACGAAGTTCGCTGCGTCCATCAACCCCTCGAAGGTGCCGGTGTCGAACCACGCGCTGCCGCGCGGCAGGACGGTGACCGTGAGGTCGCCGCGTCGCAGGTAGGCGTCGTTGACTCCGGTGATCTCCAGCTCACCGCGCTCGCTGGGCTCCAGCGCACGAGCGATCTCGACCACGTCGTTGTCGTAGAAGTAGAGGCCCGGCACCGCGAAGCGGGACTTGGGCTTGGCCGGCTTCTCCTCGATCGACAGGACGTTGCCGCCGGCGTCGAACTCCACCACGCCGTATGCCGAGGGGTTGGTCACGTGGTGGGCGAAAACGTGTCCGCCGGAGACGGATTCGGTCGATCGGCGCAGCGCGGTGCCCAGGCCCGCGCCATAGAAGATGTTGTCGCCGAGTACGAGCGCGACGGTGTCGTCGCCGATGAAGTCGGCGCCGATGAGGAAGGCCTGGGCCAGGCCGTCCGGTGAGTCCTGCACGGCGTAGGTCAGGTCGATGCCCCACTGGCTGCCATCGCCGAGCAGCCGCACGAACTGCTCCATGTCGTGCGGGGTGGTGATCACCAGGATCTCCCGGATGCCCGACATCATCAGCGTGGACAGCGGGTAGTAGATCATCGGTTTGTCGTAGACCGGCATGAGCTGCTTGCTGATGCCACGTGTGATCGGGTGCAGGCGCGTGCCCGAACCCCCGGCGAGAATGATCCCCTTCACGCGGCCGACCTTAGCGGACCACCGTGCGCCCCGACCGGCGCCCGGATGTTCGACGCTCGAATGGTGCGGGGATTGAACCACTTCCGCCGCGTTCCGGCCACCCCTGCCGGACATTTTGCGCAATCGTGATGCGGCAGCAGAGAAGCGTTGTGCGCGCAGCGGCTTCGGGAGGATGGCTCCCGCGACGAGACCGGTGGGGGCCGGTGGACCGCACCAGATGCCAGCCGAGCGAGCCGCATGGGGGAGCGTATGACAGCCGAAGCAGACGCCGGACTGGCCCAGCCGCCCGGAGCCGTCGTCGACCCGCCGGCACTCTGGCCGTTGCGCCGCCCGCGGCGACCTGCGGCGAGTCACCGGCAGACCCGCACCGGCGACTGGTCGCGCCTCTACCTGCGGCACGTCCTGCTGGCCGACGCCTTGTGCGCCTTCTGTTGCGTCGGTGCGGCGGTGGTCGTGTCCGACGCGATCCCGCTGCGGGACGCGGTGCCGGTGCCCTATCTGGCGGTGATCGTGCTCAGCCCGGCCGTGTGGGTCGCGGCGGTGGCGGCCTGTCACGGTTACGAGCGGCGCTATCTGGGCGTCGGCGCCGAGGAGTACCGCGCCGTGTTCTCGGCGACGGTCCGCCTGCTGGCCCTGTCGGCGTTCGCGTCATACGCGGTCTACACCAACCGGCCCTACTTCTCGCGTTACTTCGTGCTGGTGCTCTTCCCGCTGTTGCTGATCACCTCGCTGATCGGCCGCTACGGGTTGCGCCGGCACCTGCATCAGGCCCGCTGGAAGGGCCGCAGCTTCCACCGGGCCGTCGTGGTCGGTCAGAACGCGGCGGTCAGCGGCCTGGTGAGCGACCTGCGCCGGGAGCCGGTGCACGGCATCAACCCGGTCGCGGCCTGCACCACTGAGGTCGCCGAGCTCGGCTGCGGTCTGCCCCGCGAGGGCACGGTGGCAGAGACGGTGCAGATCGCGCGCCGGTATGCCGCCGACGTGGTGGTGGTGGCCAGCCCCTCGGGGCTGGACGGCATCGAGTTGCGCCGGCTGTCCTGGGAGCTGGACGACCTGGGCACCGAGCTGATCGTCTCGCCCGGTGTGGTGGAGGTGACCGGCCCGCGGATGTCGATCCGCCCGGCGGCCAACCTCTCGCTGCTGCACATCGAGCGGCCGGCGCTGCACGGGGTCAACGCCGTCACCAAGGCGACGTTCGACCGTTGCGCCGCCGCGCTGGGGATCGCGCTGCTGGCGCCGGTGTTCCTGGTGATCGCGGTGCTGATCAAGGTGCGCGACGGCGGCCAGGTGTTCTTCCGGCAGACCCGGGTGGGCATCGACGGCACCGACTTCACCATGCTGAAGTTCCGCTCGATGGTGCCCGACGCCGAGGCGCGGCTGGCCGCGCTGCAGGGCGCCGCGAACGACGGCAACGGCGTGCTCTTCAAGTTGCGCGACGACCCACGGGTCACCCCCGTCGGGCGGGTGCTGCGCCGTTTCTCGCTCGACGAGCTGCCGCAGCTGATCAACGTGGCGCGCGGCGACATGTCGATCGTGGGTCCGCGTCCGCCGCTGCGCGACGAGGTCGCCAAGTATGGCGCCGACGCGGTGCGCCGGTTGCGGGTGCGGCCGGGGCTGACCGGGCTGTGGCAGGTCAGCGGACGCAGCAACCTGTCGTGGGACGAGTCGCTGCGGCTGGACCTGCGCTATGTCGACAACTGGTCGATGACCCTGGACCTGCAGATCCTGTGGCGCACCGCGCGGGCAGTGGTGCGCGGCACGGGCGCCTACTGACCCCCTCATCGACTCCCTGACTCAACCGACCGACTGACGTGAGCCATTGACATGACCGACTGACATGACCGACGCAGCACGCCGATTGCCCATCGACCCGGATAACCACAGGAGGAATCACACCGCACCGAATACGCCCATGTGACGCACTGGCCGGCCGCGCCGGGGACGAACGCCGCACCGAAAGGTGTGCGTCACATTGTGCTGTGCGCGGGCAATTTCCACGACGCGCGAGTGTCTGAAAAATCTGTGACTGGAGGGACTACTGGTGATACGCCGAACGGATGAATCACCTTGTCGTTGTTGGGATTGCGACGCGGCAGCCCGACCGCAAGACGGCAAATTTCGTTGCGGTTGCAGGGATCTGCGGCCCGCGCAGGACGTAGCGAACCACAAAAGTAGTAAATTTTTAGTAAAGCCTTGTTCTAAGTTTCGTAAAGGAGTACGTTGCTGCCACGCAGTTGATAAGTCAAAGATCCGGGCCGGTTACTCCGGCCGATGTCATGACCGCAACGCGCCGGTAGCGCCGCGTTGTTGTTTGCAAGTCCGCCCCCTCCTCTTGGGCCTGCGGCGTTATCTCAGCTCGCCAGCACAGTCGTCCAGGGGACTCGATGTCATCTATAGATCAGCAGGATTCACCATTCGGGGATAACGACCGTTCCGGAGCCGCCAGACGGCGCTCCGTCCTGGTCACCGGCGCCGCCGGCGCCTCCGGCACGTCGCTCGCCGAGCAGTTGGCCGACCGCGGCCTGCGGGTGCATTGCGCGGACAGCCGGCCGATGGACGTCCCATCCGCCACCTGCCACCTCATCGCCGGGGGGCCGGGCTTCCTGCCCGCTCTCGCCCGGCTGGTCCGGACCGAGCACATCGACCTCGTCATACCGGCGAACAGCAGTGAGCTTGCTGCGATTTCGTCGGGACGTATGGCGTTCGGAGGTCGCGTCGAGGTCGTCGTGCCCGGACCGGGCCCGGTCGCCACCGCACAGGACCGGTTGCTGACCGCGTGGGGCCTGTGGTCGCACGGCATCGGGGTGCCGGGTTTCGGCGTCCCCAGCGACTTCGCCCACTCATCGGCCAGTTCGGCGGTGCTGGGCGGTGCGCTGATCCTGCGGTCCCGCTGGGCCGACGACAACCAGCCGACGGTGCTGGTGGACGACCCGTCGGAGGTCGACTGGGCGTCGCTGGGCGACGAGACGCTGGTGCAGGAGTTCGTGCCGGGGACGGCATACAAGGCGGTCGTCTACCGGCCGCTGGACGGCAAGGGCCGGCTGACCACGGTGTTGGAGGAGACCATCCTGGACGACGGGGAGGTCGATTCGGCATACGCGGTGGAGCGGGGTGCGGCTCCGGAGGTCGAGCGCGTCGCGCAGGCGGCGGTGCGTGCCTTGGGGCTGACCGGCCCGGTCGAGGTGTCGTTGCGCGGTCGCGCCGGAGACACGCCGGTCGTGCTCGATGTGCGAGCCTGCTTCGGCCCGCACAGCCATCTCGTGCCGGAGCTGCTGGATGCGGTGCTGCGAGATCATCCGTGGCGGGATGCCACGTTTCCGGCTAGCGACCGTCTGAACGGTGCGCCGGCCGGCCGGCGAGGAGCGCGCACGGGCCGCTCCCTCCCGATGGGTGCGCGGCTGTGACCTGGGTGCCGGGGCGGGGTCGTCCTGTGGTGATCCCCGAGGACGAGACATCGCTGCGCGGCGCGCGGATCGATGCCCGCGGCCGGATCGCCTGGCTGCTGCGACTGAGCCGGCTGGCGGCCGCACCGGGGCCGGCCGGACGCTTCGTGGAGATGCTGCGGGCCCAGGGGTGCGTGCTGGGACCGAGCACCCTGTGTCGCTACGAGACCGGGGTGGAGGCGGTGCCGAAGTCGGTGGTGAGCGCCTACGAGCGGGCGCTGGACGCGCCGGCCGGCCGGCTGGTGGGCGTCTGCCTGGGCCTGGACCGGATGTTCGGGCCGGCGCTGGCGTCCGACGTGGCACCGGCGTTCTCCAGGGCGGCGCTCAGCGACGCGCTGGGTGAGTGGGAGGAGCAGGTGGCGACCCGGTCGATGACCGGCACCGACTGGATCCACTTGGCGGACGCGATCACCCGGCCGACGGGTCCGGTGCTGCCGCCGTCGATGTTGCACGACTGGGTCGCGCAGCTGGTGTCGGAGACGATGCGGTCGGTGCGGCACGCCTACACCACCCGCACGCACGCCCTGGACCTGTTGCTCGCCGACCGGTCGGCCGGACGGGTCGTGCTGGACACAGTGGCCTCCGCGGTCGCGGAGCCGGGCGCCCAGTCGGTGACCAACGTGCTGCCGATCCTGGGCGGCAGCTCCGACCCGTCGGTGCTGCGGTGGCTGCTGATGCACTTCGAGCACTCCGAGGGCGAGCAGATGTGGGGGGCGGCATACGGGTTGCTCAACCAGATCTGCACCGGGCGGCTGCCGGTCGACCTGGTGCCGCGCATCGCTCGCGCGGCGCTGGACGCGGCGAGCGACGGCCCGGGCCGCGGGGAGCCGGCCTTCGCGCTGGCGCAACGGCTTTCGGCGAACCTGACCCAGCAGGTCGTGACCCGGCTGGGTTACTACGCGGCGCCGACCGCGGTGGGTGCCCGGGTGCAGAGCCCGACCGCGTTGAGCGCCTACCGGGCGGCCGCCCTGCAGGCGTCCGGGCTGGACGACCCGATGCTGGATCGGCTGCTGCGGGAGGCGCTGTCGCCGGACTTCGTGGAGCGGCGGCACCACTCCTCGCTGCTGCTGGCGGTCAGTCCGTACCGGAAGGTCGTCTCGGAGGTGGCGCTGGAGCAGGTGCGGGCACCGGCCGGTCCGTATGCCGCGCACGCGGCGGGCCACGCGCTCAGCTACCTGGCGGTGCCCGAGCAGCGCGAGGATCTGGTCGACCTGCTGGAGACGGTGCCGGAGTCGCGCGCCGCGATGCTGGTCGCGCTGGCCCGCGCCGGCGGGGTGCCCGAGCACGTGGACCTGGCCGCACTGGCCGCGGACCCGGTGCTCGCGCCGACGGTCGTGTATGCCGCGGGCATGAGCAACCACCCCGACCTGGCGCTCTTCGCGGCGAGTCCGCAGCTGGCCGGTGAGCAGGTGCAACGGCACGCGATCTGGTGGCAGGAGACCGGGACAGCGGTCTCCGACGTGCCGGCCGGCATGCCGAGCGACTGCCTGTCCCTCGCCGGCTGACCGGCGCACGCTGATCGAGTGCACGCACGCTGATCGAGTGCCGGAGGAGCGGGCGGGGCCCCCGCGAAGTATTCGGAGGAGCGCAGCGGGGGAGAAACTTCGTGGGGTGCCGGAGCGGGGGAGGTGTATCGAGATCAAGTGCCGGGGTGGTCTCGATACGCGTCTCGGCTAGCGCCTCGCCGCTACTCGACCAGCGTGGGGTGGGGGTGAATCGGCACGCTGATCGAGTGCCGGGGTGGTCCCGATACGCGTCTCGGCTGGCGCCTCGCCGCTACTCGACCAGCGTGGGGTGGGGTGAACTCGCACGCTGATCGAGTGCCGGGGGAGCGCAGTGGCGGAGGTGTATCGAGATCGAGTGCCACACACCCCGGTTACCATTCCGGGCATGCGCATAGTCGTCACCGGAGGAGCCGGTTTCATCGGCAGCAACTTCGTCCACCTGACCGCGGCGACCCGGCCGGACGTGCAGGTGACCGTGCTGGACGCGTTCACCTACGCCGGTGACCGTGCCTCGCTGGCCGGCCTCGAGGACAAGATCACGATCGTCGAGGGTGACGTCGCCGATGCCGCGCTCGTCGACGGGCTCGTCGCGGACGCCGACGCGGTGGTGCACTTCGCCGCCGAGTCGCACAACGACAACTCGCTGGCCGAGCCGTGGCCGTTCGTGCAGACCAACCTGGTCGGCACCTACACGCTGCTGGAGGCGGTGCGCCGGCACGATGTGCGCTACCACCACATCTCCACCGACGAGGTGTATGGCGACCTGGAGCTGGACGATCCGCAGCGCTTCACCGAGGCGACGCCATACAACCCGAGCAGTCCGTATTCCTCGACCAAGGCGGGCAGTGACCTGCTGGTGCGCGCGTGGGTGCGGTCCTTCGGGGTGCGTGCGACGATCAGCAACTGCTCCAACAACTACGGCCCGCGCCAGCACGTGGAGAAGTTCATCCCGCGGCAGATCACCAACATCATCGACGGCGTCCGCCCCAAGCTGTATGGCGACGGCCTCAACGTGCGCGACTGGATCCACGTGGACGATCACAACCGGGCGGTGTGGACGATCCTGGAGCACGGCGAGCTGGGGCAGACCTACCTGATCGGCGCGGACGGCGAGCGCAACAACAAGGAGGTCATCGAGCAGATCCTGGTCGGCATGGGCCAGGACGCGCACGCCTACGACCGGGTGACTGACCGGGCCGGGCACGACCGACGCTACGCGATCGACTCCACCCGGCTGCGTGAGGAGCTGGGCTGGGCGCCGGAGTTCGCCGACTTCGACGCCGGCCTTGCGGCGACCATCGACTGGTATCGCGACAACGAGTCGTGGTGGCGCCCGCAGAAGGCCGCCGCGGAGGCGCGCTACGCCGGTCAGTCGGTGATCGGCTGATGCGCTGGCTGGTCACCGGTGGCCGGGGCATGTTCGGCACCGACCTGGTCGCGTTGCTGCGCGAGCGCGGCGACGACGTGGTGGCGGTCGGGTCGGCCGAGTGCGACATACGCTCGCTGGAGGCGGTGCGCGCGACGCTGCGCGGCTTCGACGTCGTGGTCAACGCTGCCGCCTGGACAGCGGTCGACGACGCGGAAACCCATGAGGCAGAAGCGTTTGCGATCAACGCCACCGGCGCTCGCAACGTCGCGCTGGTCGCGGCCGAGACCGGCGCCCGGATGGTGCACATCTCCACCGACTACGTCTTCGACGGCACCGCCACAGCGCCATACAGACCGGATCACCCGCAGAATCCGCGGTCGGCATACGGGCGCACCAAGGCTGCGGGGGAGTGGGCGATCCGTGCGACGAATCCGGATGCGCTGATCGTCCGCACCGCCTGGCTGTATGGCGAGCACGGCCCCAACTTCGTCAAGACGATGCAACGCCTGGCCGGTGAGCACGACACCCTGAACGTGGTCGACGACCAGATCGGTCAGCCCACCTGGACCAAGGATCTGGCCCCGTATGTCGTCGAGCTGGTCACCGCCGATCGACCGGGCGGCTACTACCACGGCACGTCTGAGGGCGCGACGAGCTGGTGCGGCTTCACCCGCGAGATCTTCCGCGTGTCCGGATGGGATCCGGACCGCGTAACGCCCTGCACGACAAGCGATTTCCCGCGCCCGGCACCTCGCCCGGCCAGCAGCGTGCTGGCGCACGACGACGATGTCATCGGCTCGTGGGAGCAGCGCATCGCGGCGTATTTGGCGGCGGTCGAGCGGGTCTGATTTTCCTTTACCTGCGGTGAGCCGTCCTTGGATACGTGGCTGCGCGAACAAGCTGTTCCGGCAACCGCACGCCGTACCGCTCGAACCTGGGTGTGGGTCGATCAAAGGGCACCGTCGTCGGCTATTACGCGCTGGCCGCACACAAGGTCGCCCGCGAGAGCGTTCCGCCCGCAGGCGGGAGAGGCGGACCGTCTGAGAGTTTTGCGGTGTTGCTGGCTCGGCTCGCGCTGTCGGGATCGCTGCGCGGGCAGGGGTATGGCGCAGTTCTTGTCGCCGACGCACTCGCCCGTGTGGTCGAGGCGACGCAAACGGTAGCCGCCCGACTGGTCGTCGTTGACGCACTGCACGAGCGAGTCGCCATCTTCTACGAGTCGCTCGGGTTCCGCCGTGTCCCGGACAGTCTGTTGCTCGTCCAGAAGGTTGCTGACATCGAAGCGGCACTACGTGCCCCGGAATGACACGATGCCAACCGCCAACCGCCAACCGCCAACCGCCAACCGCCAACCGCCAACCGCCAACCGCCAACCGCCAACCGCCAACCGCCAACCGCCAACCGCCAACCGCCACCCGCCAACCGCCAACCGCCAACCGCCAACCGCCAACCGCCAACCGCCAACCGCCAACCGCCAACCGCCAACCGCCAACCGCCGGCCACCGCGACCCGGAGCGCGCGAGTCCTTGCACGACAGCCGAATTCCCACGCCCCGCTCCGCGGCCGGCATCAAGTGTGCTGGCCGGCGACGGGGGGGGATCCGCGACTGGCGAGCCGCACTTGCCGACTTCGTGAGACCTCAAATGTGAGCAATTGCGAAGTGGCGCGGGCCGCGGAATTTGTCGCGGCCGGTAGATGAGTCCCCGTTAGGTTCGCCGGGCAGGTCGAGGGAACGGTCAGAGTCCGGAGGCGACCATGGATGTCGAGACCGCAACACACACGTGCACAGCCGAGGCGGTGCCCGACGTCAAGTCGGCGATCAACGACGACGAGATGCGACGCCTGCGGCATGCGCTCGGCGGGGCAGCGCGACCGCTGGCCAGTCTTGAATTCTGGCAGGACGATGACTCGTGGCTGATGTTCTCGGGGATTGACAACGTCGACTACAACGTCGCGATGCTGAGCGGGCCGAACGGACCCCGCCGGGCCGAGCAGGTGCTGCAAGCGGCGTCACGGCACGGCCTCCCGGCGATGGTCTTCCTGCCACCAGGTGCGGAACATGTCGAGCCGGTCTTGTCCGCTGGTGGTTGGTCGCACGTCAGAGACGTGCCGTTCATGAGGCAGCGGCCGCGCCGGCGCCCCGCGGATCCGAACATCCGCGAACTGACCGTGACGGACTTCCCTGCCGCGCGCGAGTGTGTGATGGACGCCTTCGCCGGGCCGGAGAGTCTGGGGCGTGCGCTCTTCAACGAAACGGTGTTCGCCAGAAGTGATACCTCCAGCTGGGGGATCTTCCTGAATGGCGAAATGGTCGGTTGTGGGCTGCTGACGGCCGGACCCGAGGCTCTCTGTGCTTGGGGCATGGGGGTGCGCCGCTCCGCGCGGCGCACTCGCGCCGCGCTGTCCTTGGTGCACTTCGGCGTCGACCTCGCAGCACGAGGCGACCCGCCACGCCCGTTCTTGTTCAACGCCACCGAAGACGGGGAGCGGTTGCACCGGGCACTGGGTGGTGAGGTGCTGGAGCGATGGCAGTCGTGGACCTGCCGTCGCTGGGTTCTCGGCCGATCGACGGCGGTCTGCTGAACGACTCGATTCCGTAGCAGTCGAGAGCGATCATCGAGCGCAAGAACGATTACTACCGATCGCTGCGATCCAGTGGATTCTCTACATGCTCGACGTCGTGAAGCGATCAACGGACTCAAAGGTCAGTGAGTTCAGTCGATGACGGTGTGCGGGCTCTCGGTCCCGACGACCGTCGCGACCGCGACCGATCTCTCGTGCGACATCGAAACCTGCAGATCGACCAGCCCACGCTCACCGGCGATCTGCAGTGCCGAGCCGGTCAGCTTCAGACCGAGCTAGCCCCCTGCCACGCTGACGATCTCCATGTCGGTCCACTCGGGCATGATCGCGACCGGCCGCAACACCTTGAGCGTGGCTTCTTTCGCACAGAAGTGGGCGGCCAGTCCGGGCGCCAGCAGATGGGGTTCGGCGTCGTAGCCGCCGCATGCCCGCACCTCTTCTGCAGTGAATGTGCGGTCGAGATATCTGCGCCCGTGCCTCCCGATCAACGCCTCGATCGAGCCGACGTCGTGCACGTGAGTGCCCACCCGCACACTGACCGGAGGAGTCGCCTGCTCGTGACCGTCCTGGCAAGCAGGGCCCGTCGGGTGTGCCTCGGTCATCAAGTGCTTCCCCCATGTGGTCGCCGCAGGTGCGATCTGCCATCGCCGGCCGATCACGCCTGGAAAGGTAAAGGAACAGTAAGGTCGGCCCGGGTCGGCCCGGGTCGGCAGATGAACAAAATGCGGTGATCGAGCGCGGGTGCACAAAGTCGGCGGTGTATGACGAGGTTGCTGCCCGCCACAGGTTGCCGCTACTGGTCGTCCGGGTCGGCCATGGTCAAGGAGGCGCTGGCGGGGAGCTCCGCGATGCGGACACCCGTCTGCTGCAGGATCTGGCGGAGCGAGGTGTGCCCGACGACAGGAGCCGGCCGCGGCCCGGCTTGGCCGAAGTATGCGACGGCGTGGCCACCCGGTGTGAAGCGTGGGGTGTATTTCAGCGCGTCGTGGCCGAGTTGCCGGATCGCGTGTGCCCACTGCTGAGGGATCGTGTAGTCGGACATGGTGAACAGCTCTCCGGTCACACCGAGCACGGCCGCCCTCCGCGAGGCGAGGTTGATCGCGTGTCGCGGCAGGAGCCGTCCGTCGATCTCGGTGACGACCCGCCCGACCAGGAAGTCGGCGGGGACGGGCCGGTGTTTGGCGGTGAACCGGCCGACACGTTCGAATGCTGCTGTCGCCGGGGTGGCTCCGAAGTAGCACGTGCCTTCGGGGGCCGGGAGGTCGAATCGACCGGACTCCATGGCGGGGTCAGGCGGCACGCTGGCGAAATACCAGCAACCGCCGTCGTTTCCGGGGCGTCGCTGGTGCTCTCGGAACCATGCCGTCGGCGTGATCGCCCCTTTCGGCGCGCGGCGCAGCTCCGCCGGCGGTCCGACCTGGACCGGCTCGGAGCGGCGCTCGTCGGCGGGCGTCACCGCCACTCTGCTGCGGTGCGCCGGGCACTTGTCTCGATGGCTTCGCTGGGCAGCTCGGCTCGCGCCCACTTCAGTGGGCTCATCTCGTCGAGGTCGTCGTTGGCAGTGACGAACCAGAGAGCGACCGACCAGGCAGGACTGCTGCCGAGCGCTCGGATCGCAGGAAGGAGCGCCGAGTCGACAGCACCGCCGGCGAACTGGAACACCGGGTAGACGAACTTCCCGTCCGAGGTGCGCAGCGCGAGGATGCTCGCCTTCCGGCGCCTTGCCTCGACAGCCTGCTTGCTGATCCCACCGAGCACTTTCTGCACCCCGGCCGTGTCGTAGAACGGGCCGATCTGCTCGTCGAGGTCGGTGTCGACCCGTGCCAGGGCGGGCAGGGTGAGGACGGCTTGCACGAACTCGTCCTCGGGCGGCGCAGGTATGGCGCTCTGCTGCCAGGCCACCGCGAGGGAGTGGACCTGCTTCGTCATGGCCTTGCCCACGCGTTCGCTGTATTCCTCGGGGCTGAGCTCGCGAGAGTCGCCGCGGATCCTCATGACAACCTCCATCGGTCAAGCCGGTCAAGTCAAGACTACGTGGGCGGTGCGGCAGGGTCAAGCCGTTCAACCACCTCGAGGTGGCCGAGGAGCGAGGCATGAGCGTCTCGAGGTCCCGACACTGGCCTCGGCTACATTGAGCCACGTGAGTGAAGGCGGGCGAATCCTGGTGGTGTGCACGGGCAACGTGTGTAGGTCGCCGTACATCGAGCGGTTGCTCGCCGTCGGACTGCGTGGTCTGGACGTCGAGGTGTCCAGCGCAGGCACCCGTGCGCTGGCCGGCAAGCCCATGGACCAAGGATCGGCACGCCTGCTGGAGGAGGCCGGGATCGGCACCGACGACTTCGTCGCCCGGCAACTGACTGCCGCCATGTTGGCGGAGGCCGATCTTGTGCTGACCGCGACCCGTGAGCACCGACGCGAGGTCGTCCAGTTGGAGCCGAAGGCGCTGCGCTACGCGCACGCCGTCGACGACTTCAGTGACCTGGTGGCGGCCGCCGATCTGCGGACTGCGTCGTTCCTGGAGTCGCCGGACGCCTCAGTGGTGGTCAAGCTGGCCGCCCGTGCCCAGTCCGCGCGCGGCGAGGTCGCGGCCCGTGTTGCCGAGGACTCCGGCATCGTGGACCCGTTCCGCCAGGACGACAGCGTCTTCGCTTTCATGGCAAGGCAGGTCAGCGACGTGCTCCCACGGATCGTGCAGGCGGCACGCGAGGTCGCCGGCGGCCGCTGAACCCGAGCGGGGTATCGACGGGTATGGACCGGGGGGAGCGAAGCGGCGGCCGTTGCCCCGCTGTGGCCGAGTAAGGGCCGGGGGAGCGAAGCGGCGGAGGTCCGCATCGAGGTCCCGACCGGCTCCCTCGCTGAATTTTCTCAGCATCGTTGCAGGCGACGATGCCAGGCTGGGGCCATGCCCCCGGATCTCGTGCTCGTTGTGTGCACCGGGAATGTATGTCGTTCTCCGTATGTCGAATTCACGCTGCGACACGCGCTCGACGCGGTCCTGCGGATCGGCAGCGCCGGCACCGACGCACTGGTTGGAGAGCCGGTCGATCCCGGCTGTGCCGAGCTGCTGGCTGCCAAGGGCGTCGACACCGACGATTTCGCCGCCCGGTAGTTGACCGCCGACCTGGTGCGGGAGTCCACGTTGATCCTGACGGCGACTCGTCGTCAGCGCACTGAGGTCGTGCGCACGGACTCGAGCGGGCTGCGCAAGACCTTCGCGTTGATCGACTTCAGCGACATCGTCGCGCAGTTGGACGTCGCGCAATTGCGGCCGTCCTTCATGGACCCGCCGGACCTGTCACCCCTCGGGTTGCTGGTCAGCGGCGCAGCGCGGCACCTCGGCCGTGCCACGCCGCGGCCGGCGGACAAGGCGGACATCGTCGACCCCTTCGGTCAAGGCAACCGCGCCTTCAAACACATGCAGCAGCAGATCGACGCGGCCCTGCCGCAGGTCGTGGACGCGCTGACACACGTGTGCTCGGGCCCGGGTCTCCACCGGGCGTCCTGACAGGCCCGTCGTCTCGTGCGCGGTTTTGCCCCGCATGTCGTCCGACCGCTCGACCTGGGCTTTCCGTACGACCAGTCCCCACCTTGGGTCGCAGCGTGCACGAGTCGCCAACGAGGGGCGTCATTGGACACCGAGGTGAGGGACAGCGTGTCGGCTCAAGTAGCTTTACGCGGGCACAGATGATCCATGACATGAGAGGAGGGACGGTGCGACACCGCGTCGTTGTGATTCACCGGCACTTCTGGCCGGACACTCCGCCCTATGCGTCGATGCTGAGAGCCATCGCAGAGCGGTGGAGCGCTGAGGGCGCCGACGTAACGGTCCTGACTGCGCAACCGTCCTATACCTCTGCCGCCGGCATCCGCCGGCGGCCACGTATGGAGCGACTAGGGGACCTGTACGTACGGCGAGTGCGCGTGATCGACGAAGCAAAGTTCCGTGCTGGCAAGATGATCAACCTGATCGGATTCCCGATCCAGATCGCCGGAATGCTGATCGGTACCCGACACGCCGATCTGGTGATGTGCTCGACCGCGCCCCAGGTCTTGCTGGGGACAGCAGCATCGGTTGTAGCAAAAGCACGGGGCGCGAAGTTCGTCTATCACTGCATGGATGTCCATCCCGAAATCGGCCGGTTGTCAGGTGAATTCAGCAATCCACTCGTCTACCGAGCGCTGATGAAGCTGGACACGGCCACCATGCGCCGAGCTGATGCTGTGGTGGTCCTGTCCGAGGACATGCGGCAGGCCGCGCTGGACCGCGATCCGGCGCTCGAGGACCGCGTCGTCGTGCTGAACAACTTCGCGTTGCCCGATTTCGATGATGTCGATGCGGAGCCGCCGCTTCCGCCGCCTTCCGAGGGCACCTTGCGGATCTGTTTCACCGGTAACGTCGGGCGCTTCCAGCGCTTGTCTGAAGTGGTCGATGCGCTCGCAGACATCGACCGGGACGTCGAATTGGTCTTCATGGGAGACGGGCGCGCGAAACCCGAGCTGGAGCGACGGGCAGAGCAACTCGATCAGCACAGCAGACTGCACGTGACTTTTCTGCCGCACGGCAGTCCGGTCCGTGCACGCGCGTTGATGGCACAGTCCCACCTCGGGCTCGTCAGCCTGCAGCCGGACGTTGTGCGCTACGCGTATCCGAGCAAGACCGCGACCTATCTGTGCGAGGACCTTCCGGTGCTGGCCTTGTGTGACGAGAGCAGTGAACTGGCGCGCACGGTCACCGATGAGCGCATCGGCTGGGCGGCGAGCGACGTGAGACAGCTGAAGACTGCTGTCGTGGAGGCGTCGACACAACTCGCTCGACACGGTGATCTTGCTGAGTTTGCGACACGGGCCCGACGTTATGCTGCCAGCAACTTCTCAGAGGCGGCTGCTCTCACTAAATGGCAACAGCTCGCCTTGAACCTTCTCGATGACAGGAACCCTTCCGGTGTCTGACCCCGTGATCATTGTTGGAGCGCCGCGCTCGGGCACGAACATGTTGCGTGATGTCCTGAGCGCCCTAACCGGCTTCGCCACCTGGGACTGCGATGAGATCAACCTGATCTGGAAGCACGGCAACATCGGTGTGCCGCACGACGAGCTGACGGCCGAGGATGCGCGACCCGAGGTTGCCACCTATCTGCGAAAGGCCTTCGCTGATTTCGGGCGGAAGCACCGCGCCGATGTGGTCGTCGAGAAGACGTGCGCGACCTCGCTGCGGGTCGGTTTTGTCGCGGCCGCACTGCCGGACGCACGATACGTCTTCATCCGGCGGGACGGCATCGACGCGACTGCATCGGCAATCAAACGATGGAACGCGCCGTTCGACCTGCGTTACACCCTCAAGAAGGTGCGTTACGTTCCGGCCCGCGATTTTCCTGTTCACTTTGCGTCTTTCGTCGGCAAGAAAGTCAAGCAGTTGCGTACTGGCACCGCGGGCATTGCGGACGGCCAGACCAAGGTCGAGACCTGGTGGGGACCCCGGCCGCACGATTTCCGGGAGTTGATGCAGCAACACACACTTGAAGAAGCTGCCTTCATCCAATGGCAACGATGTGTCGAGCGAAGTCGCGAGGACTTCAATTCGCTGCCGGACGACCGAATGATCGAGGTCGTCTATGAGGACTTCGTCAAGGATCCGGATGCCGGTCTGCGGGAGATCCTCGGGTTCTTGGGCAGAGACGACGCTTACGACCCGACAGCCACCAAGAACGTGCGGAACAGTAGCGTGGGCAAGGGCCGCGCAACGCTCGGCTCGGACGTGACGGCCAGGCTCGACGCGATCGGGCACGATACTCTCGCGGCACTCGGTTATGCCTGAGAACCTGGTGTGCGAGCAGGAGCAGGCGTGCCTCACCCCGACGCAAGAGCGGCAGAAGAGGGCATTCGACCTGCTGGTAGCGGGAGTCGGCGTCGTCATCACCGCACCAGTCACGGCGCTGAGCGTGGTCCTGGCGACGATCGACACCCGCGAATGGGGCATATTCTCCCAGTCACGAATCGGTCTGCACGGCAAGCCGTTTCGAGTGCACAAGATCCGGACCATGCGCACTTCAGACACTCACACCACGACGGTTACCGCGGGTGGTGACCCGCGCATCACCACGCTCGGCCGAGTGCTCCGCCAACTCAAGGTCGACGAGTTGCCGCAGCTGGTTGATGTGTTGCGGGGAGACATGAGCATCGTCGGGCCACGGCCGGACGTTGCGGGCTGGGCCGACGAATTGGTCGGTGCTGATCGGGTGGTGCTCCAGGTCCGACCAGGCATTACCGGGCCCGCCTCGCTCGCGTTCCGCCACGAGGAAGCCATGCTCGCGGCAGCGGATGACCCAGAGGGTTACAACCGAGAGGTCATTTGGCCGGAGAAGGTGCGCATCAACCGCACCTACATCGAGTCGTGGACCCTGCGTGAAGACTTGCGCGCCGTCTGGCAGACAGTGCAGTCGGTGTTCAGTCGTTCCGACTGACTCTGGACGACTTCTCCCGCAATGGGAACGGTCGATGCTCGAAAGCGGGCACCCCGTGGGCTTGCCGCAGCAGTCCCCATCCGACCGGTCCGAGGATGACCATGGCGGCGCCGAGAATGCCCACCCAGACCGGCGGAATCTTCAGCATCCCGAGACCGGTCAGCGTCAGGACCATGACGATGCCACGGCGCACGATTGACTGCGAGACCAGGGACGCCAGCCGAGCGCCCAGCAGCGTCCCAGGAGTGCCGCCGACGATGAGCGGGATGAGCACCGACCAATCGACTCCCGATGACAGCACGTGGCCGATAGCAGCCGCGATGACCAGTGGGATCGCCTGCACGAGATCGGTGCCGACCAGACGCACTGCGGAAAGGGCCGGATAGAGCAGCAGCAGGCTCACCATGATCAGCGACCCGGATCCGACGCTGGTGATGCCGACCAGCAGTCCGCCGAGCGCACCGATCGCAAAGGTCGGCAACGGATGAACGCGCGGGTCAGGCGCATTGGGGTCGTCCTCGATGCCCCGCGCCAGCTCGAAATACATCCGCATGGCGTAGGTCGCCGCGGTGAGCAACAGCGCACAGCCGATGGCGACTTTGAGGAATTTCTGCTGATCCTCCTCGCCACCGATGGCTGTCACCAGCCATGAACCAAGAAGTGCCATCGGCACGGAACCGAGCACAAGCCATTTCACCAGGACGCGGTTGGGGGAGCCGTGCCGCAGGTGCACGGCCGCACCGGCCGACTTGTTGATGGCAGCGGCGACGAGGTCGTTAGCAACCGCGGAGGTGGGTGGAATGCCGAGAAAGATCAATGCCGGTGTCATCAGTGCACCGCCGCCCATGCCGGTCAGCCCGACGACAATCCCGATGCCGAATGCGACGACCAGGACTTGCAGCGCTCCGGAGTCGATGAGTGAGGTCACAGCAGGCTCCTCCGCGAATCCAACAGGTCCAGCACTTGGTCCCGCGCCACGTCGACGTCCAACGCGGTGGTGTCGAGCCGAAGGTCGGCGTCCAGAGGAACTTCGTATGGCGCGTCGACGCCGGTGAAGTCGCGGATCTCGCCACGACGTGCCTTGGCATACAGGCCCTTGCGATCTCGCCGCTCACATTCCTCGAGTGGAGTTGAGACGTGCACAAGCACGAATCGGCAGCCGCGCGCCTCGGCCATCCGGCGAACCTCCGAACGGATCGAGGCGTATGGCGCTATCGGACTGCAGATGGCGAGCCCGCCATGGTGGGCGATCTCTGCGGCAACCCAGCCGATGCGACGGATGTTGGTCTCGCGGTCAGCGGGAGAGAAGCCGAGGCCCGCAGACAGGTGACGGCGCACGAGGTCGCCATCGAGCAAGCTGACCGAGTCGTCGGAGCGCTCCAGGATCGCGTTGCGCACCGCGCGAGCGATCGTCGACTTGCCCGATCCGGACAGGCCGGTGAGGAGCAAAACCGTTCCGCGGTGCGGTCTCGTTTCCCCCGGTAGCTCCGGCAGACGTGCTGGCTGACGATCCGTGTAGGCGGCGACGACTTCCGCGAGCAGCACAGGATCCGCCTCCGCTTGCGTCGACGCCAGGGGGAGCGCCACCACCATCGTGTTCGCTCGGGAGTCGGCCAAGTGAGCAGCCGACCGGAGAGTCGCCAGGGTCTGCAGGCCGGGGTCAGTTGACGGGCCGGCAAGCACCAGGAGCATTAGTGACCGATCTCCCCAGACACGGACGTCCGCGGCGGTGATTGGTCGGTCGATGAGGATCGGGTGTGCATCGCCGGCCTCCGTTGCCGCCGGTGGAACGAAGAGGCGCTCGAACGGGCGGGGTGAGAGGGTGCCCAGCCAACGGGGCTCCTGCTCCAGGCGCGCTACCGGTGTGCCATCGACTTGCAGTCGCAAGAGTGGCACGCCCTCGGGGTCAACGATCTCGACGTTGGCATTGCCTGCCGGTGAGGGCATCGCCAGTTGGATGGGTACGTCGGTCGTTGGGCGAAGGGCTCCTATGCGCACCAACTCGACCATGTCCAGGGTCTCGGGTGCGGGGCAGACCTGGAGGACGTCCGACGTGTCTGGCACGTTGCGCAGTATGTCAGAGGAGTCGTGCACGGTTGCGGCACTGGGAACAGGTAGTCTCTCCCCGTCACATCGCGCCGAAGACCAGGAAGTCCGGGTTCAATGCCTGCCCACACCGATTACCGGCTGAGTCAGCTCGATGAGCTGGAGGCTGAGTCGATCCACATCTTCCGGGAGGTCGCCGCAGAGTTCGAGAAGCCAGTGCTGATGTGCTCCGGCGGCAAGGACTCGATCGTGATGCTGCGGCTGGCCGAGAAGGCGTTTCACCCCGCGAAGCTTCCGTTCCCGATCCTGCAGGTCGACACCGGGTTCGACTTCCCCGAAGTCCTTGCGGCGCGGGACAGCTGGGTGCAGCGACTCGGCGCCCGGCTGATCGTCGCTTCGGTGGATGACGCCATCAAGCGCGGCATCGTGGTGGATGACGGCAAGACGAGCCGCAATCGCTTGCAGATCGGCACGCTGCTGAACGTCATCGAAGAGGAGGGTTTCACTGCCGCCTTCGGTGGTGGTCGGCGCGACGAAGAGAAGGCACGCGCAAAGGAACGGATCTACTCCCACCGGGACGAATTCGGCCAGTGGGATCCGAAGAACCAGCGCCCCGAGCTGTGGTCGCTATACAACGGCCGGTTGCACGCCGGCGAGCACATGCGAGTCTTCCCGTTGTCCAACTGGACCGAGCTCGACATCTGGCACTACATCGGCCGGGAGCGGATCGAGATTCCGACCATCTACTTCGCACATCGCCGCAAGGTGATCAAGCGCGACAGCATGCTCCTGTCGGCATCCGACGCGGTGCAGCCGCGTGATGGTGAGTCGATCACCGAGCGCACCGTCCGCTTCCGCACAGTGGGCGACATGACCCTGACAGGTTGTGTCGAGTCTGATGCCGACACCGTCGAGAAGATCATCGACGAGATCGCCGTCGCACGACTGACCGAGCGGGGCGCCACCCGGGGGGACGACCGCTTCTCCGAGGCGGCCATGGAAGACCGCAAGAAGGAAGGCTACTTCTGATGACGCCGGCACCTGCGGACCGTCCGATGGATCTACTCCGCTTCGCAACGGCCGGCTCGGTCGACGACGGCAAGTCGACCCTGATCGGGCGGCTGCTGCTCGACTCCAAGGCGATCTTCGACGACCAACTCGATGCGGTGGAGGCGACCAGCGCGTCGAAGGGTTACGACTACACCGATCTGGCGCTGCTCACCGATGGCTTGAGGTCGGAGCGGGAGCAGGGCATCACGATCGACGTCGCATACCGCTATTTCGCGACACCGAAGCGCAAGTTCATCATCGCCGATACCCCTGGGCATGTTCAGTACACGCGCAACATGGTCACCGGTGCTTCGACCGCAGACCTCGGTCTGGTGCTGGTCGACGCGCGTCAAGGGCTTACGGAGCAGTCCCGCCGGCACGCGGTGCTGCTGTCGCTGCTTCGGGTGCCGCATCTCGTGCTCGCAGTCAACAAGATGGACCTCGTCGATTTCGACCAAGAAGTCTTCGACCAGATCGACGCCGAGTTCACGGCATTCGCGGCGAAGCTGAATATCCCGGACCTGCAGGTCATCCCCCTCTCAGCGCTCAAGGGCGACAACGTCGTGACACGCTCCGCGTCGATGTCATGGTACGAAGGCCCCTCGCTGATGCACCACCTGGAGCATCTGCACATCGCGTCCGACCGTGATCTGCGCGACGTCCGCTTCCCGGTGCAATATGTCATCCGCCCCAAATCGGATGAGCACCACGACTACCGCGGTTACGCCGGACAAATCGCCGGAGGTGTGCTCAAGCCTGGCGATGTGGTGGTCGTCCTCCCCAGCGGTATGACCTCGACGATCGAGGCTATCGACCTGTACGACGAGCAGCTGGACGAGGCGTTCGCTCCGATGTCGGTGGTCGTCCGCCTCTCCGATGATGTCGATGTCTCGCGGGGCGACATGATTGCCCGGGTAAACAACCAGCCAATCGCGACGCAGGACCTCGACGCGATGGTCTGCTGGATGGCGAACGCGCCCCTGCGGCCGCGGCAGAAGCTGGCGATGAAGCACACCAGTCGGAGTGCGCGTGTCGTTGTCAAGGAGATTGCTTATCGCCTCGACGTGAACACGCTGCACCGTGACACCGACATTCACGGACTGGGACTCAATGAAATCGGACGCGTGCAACTGCGCGTCACCCAGCCCATCTTCGTCGATGCCTATGAGCGCAATCGGACGACGGGATCGTTCATCCTGGTCGACGAGGCGACGGGAGCCACCGTTGGTGCCGGAATGATTGGCTCAGCCGGGTGATGGACGCAACCCCGCCCAGATCCGGCGGCAATTTGCCAGCCCTTGGCGAAAGCCCTGGCGCAAGTTGGCGTTCGTCCCGAGCTCCGATACTCCGCCTCTATTACTGTCATTCCAGGCGTAGGCGATGACTGAGTCGGCGCCAGCCTCGCAGAATGCAGTCGTCTGCTGCGCGAGGCCAGCGGGGCTTTGGATCGCGAAGTAGTCCCGGTAGTTCTTCCCACCTTTGACATAGACGCGTGGATTGAATACGAACGCTTGCGGAACGCCAATGAGCGGCTCGACAGTTGGATCCCAACCGGTGGTCCTCAGTTTGGCGAGTGTCTTCGGCAGTTCCGCGCTCATCGTCCAGTCCACGTGGTTTGGTCGCGGGTCGGAACCAAGGGGAGCGTAGCCATAGAGAAGGATTGCGTCACACCACTGGGGCGAGACGTTACGCAGCTGGCGCTCGAACGCGTTCTGCAGAGGCCCGTCGTCATCATGAGAGCTGGCTGGGAGCGAGCGACCGACCGCGCAAACAGTTGGGATCTGGGCACCAAGTCGACGCATCGTGCCGGCGATCATCTTGAGTTCTGGAGCGAAATCTGTTGGGTTCTCATCAACGAGCAAGTACCCCGCGACGGCCGGGTTGTGCTCGTCTCGCTCGACGGTGAGCGTGACTTTCGTCGCCAACTTGGCCTGTTCGAGAGGGCTGAGGCGGTGACAGCTGGCCGGTCCATGTGGGCACACCGCTCGGTACAACGCATTATGGATCGAGGTATCAATGACGGTCAGGCCAGCTCCGACGATCCGCCCCGACCCTCCTGGTACCGATAGGTAGTCAGAACTGGTGAATACCAACGTGTACCCCTCCTGCGTCGCGCGGGGGAGGTCAGTGAGCGGGACGCTGTACGCGCCGGCTTTATGCTCCAGCGTCGAGTAGTCCTTGAACTTCCACGTTAGGGATCCGACGCCCGTCTGGGGCGAGTCTGTCCTCCAGATGGCGACCGCAGTACCGATGTTGGTCAGTCCCAAGACGGCAATTGTGGCTAGGAGAATGCTGTGGCGGCGGAGCACTGTATCCTTCCAGTGGTGTTTCGGCGTCTGAGGTCAGGCTCGACGATGCTTGACGGTGGAGTCATAGGAGCCGAGTTGCCTGTCTGACCTAGCAGCCTCATATCAAGGAGATCACATGAGCATTCGGCCTGCCTTCATCAAGGTGCGCTCCAGAACCTACCGCAAGCTTAAGGGGATCCGCGGGCGTCACGACGACCCCTTCGCAACGCACCTGCCGATCCTCACTGCCGTGGGTGTGTCGCAGCGCGTGACCTCGGTTCTTGAGCTTGGTTCCGGAGTGTTGAGCACGCCAGCATGGCTGGATAGGCGACTCTTTCCACATCTGGAGCGGCTCGTGTCATACGAGGACGACCCGGTGTGGCTCAAAGAAGTGGAGACAGCGGTCGGTAGCGACCCGCGATGCGAGCTTCGATTGGTCGATCGTGTTCGCGAGAGTGTCCCGAGCGACCTCTCGGAGTTCGACGTTGTGTTCATCGATGACTCGCAGACTGTGCCCGAGCGGTCGGAGACCATCGCAGCCGTCGCCGCCACTCGCCCCAACTCGATCGTCGTCAACCATGACTTTGAGCAGCGCAACTATGGAAAGACTGTACGTGGCCAGTATGACCACGTGCGACGGGTAGATACTTTTACGCCGCAGACCGGAGTGTGTTGGAACGATACGTCTAGCATGGACTCCGCCAAACTGGAGTCTGCGCTAGCTCTCGTTGAGCAGAACCGAGAAATACCACCTCGCGATTTCGAAGCATGGACGTCTGTTTTTGCAGCCCAGCAGAGGGCTCATTGAAGATGCTCTTCCCCAAGGTGCGAAATGCGAAGGGTCAACCGCACCCGGCGAGACAAACTGCCCTTTGGGTAGCCAACGTCGTCTCGATGACCCTGCCGCAGACTAGGTGCTTCGGTTTGCGCGCGGCACTATTTAAGGTGGGGGGCGTGCGTATCGGTCGCGGTGTGCGCATCTCAGGGACGGCGAGGATTCCCTATGGTAATGTAGAGATTGGCGCGAATAGCTGGATCGGACCGGGTACGCACCTAATCGCAGCAAATGGTGCGCCCATTCGAATAGGGTCGAATTGTGACCTCGCTCCCGAAGTAATGCTGGTCGTAGGAAGCCACGATATTGGCGATCATTCGCGTCGGGCTGGACTTGGCACCGCTACTTCTATCGAGATCGGCGACGGTTGCTGGCTTGGCGCCCGCACAATGGTATTGGGTGGGTCGACCATGAGAGCTGGAAGTGTCGCAGCTGCTGGGGCGCTGATCGTTGATGATGTCGCCCAGGACACATTAGTTCTCGGTGTCCCTGCACGGCCGGTCAAGGCGCTTGACTGACTCGGTGGAGGTCCAGAGCAGGTTCGCGGGGTTCGTCCCTGCGCGGTTCCGTGCCGCGGCCGTAAACGGATTCTGGGCGTACATGCTTCAAGCCACGAACCTTCTCGTGGCGCTCTTGTTGCTGCCGTATCTCACGCGGACGCTCGGGCGCACCGGATACGGCACCTTCGCCTCTGCACTGAACTACATCACCTACTTCAGTATCGTGACCGCATGGGGATTCGACATGTGGGGTGCTCGGGAGGCTGCGAGAAAGACGCCTGAGGAACTCTCGGACCTCTTCACTCGTATCACGTGGGCACGGACGCTTCTGCTTGGCGCATCCGTGGTTGCGCTCGGTGGCCTTGCCGCATTATCAAGTCAAGACGCTCGCAGTGCGCTGTTCGCCATGATGCTTGCGTTGGTTGGACTCACCTACAACCAGACTTGGCTTTTTCTCGGAACTCAACGGTTGCGTCTCGCGGCTTTGGCAACCATCTTCACAAAGATCCCACTCCTTGTTGCCGTGTTCTTCGTGATTCGTCGACCCAGGGACGCCGTCCTGTACTGCGTGCTGTATGGCGCCTCGATTGTTGCTGGCTCAGTTGCTCAGATTTTCCTGGCTCGTCGTGACGTGGGATTGCGTCTAGTATCAATTCCGTTCGTAGCCGTGAGAGATGCTATGCGTTCCGCCTGGCCGCTCTTCGTGGCGAACATCATGAGTACGATTTGCAATGGAGTTGGCATCACCGTGTTGACAGTGCGGGCCAACGCTGGCGAGGTTGGGGACTATGCAGCCGTACTGCGCCTCGCCACGACCGCTCTATTGCTGTTTGCACCACTATGGACCGCGCTGTATCCGCAGGCCTGTCGTCGCTACGCGATTTCGCGGGTTGTAGGCAACCATTTCGTGATCCGAATCTCGACAATTTTGCTGCCGGTATTCGGGATAATCAGTTTCGCTGCAATTCTGGGGCGCGACCTGTTCGCCCGTACCGTGCTGGGTGACGCTTACGCCGACGCTTCCACACTTCTTGTTCCCCTGATGCTGTGGACGTTTCTAGGTATCGTTGGCAACCTGATCGGTACCCAATGCTTGGTGGCGGCAGGACATCAGAAGGAATACAGTCGCGCATTGGTTCTTTCAACCATGGCGACTGTTCTTCTTACTGTGCTGCTGGTGCCGCATGGGGCCGTAGGAGTTGGTTGGGCAACAGCACTCGGCCAGCTTGCCAGTGTCATCATGATGCTGGTCCTAGCTGTGTCCTTGAACCGGCGTCTCGCTGCGAGCTCAGGGTAGTAAATGCAGTGCATTTGCAACAGATTGCCACTGCTTGCGCACGGTCGGCTCGTCGATGATGGGTGACCGATGGTTCGTACTTATTGGCGTCGGGTCTCCGATCCAGGCTGGCTCACGGCCGACTCTGGATGCTACTTCTTTGTGAGCAGGAAGTGGACTAGCAAGAACGTTGCCGCTATGCAAAAGGGCTTCGGCCAACCCGAATCCGAGGCTCTCTAGCGAGCTCGGTAACACACAGAGGCTGGCGCCCCTGTAGAGGCCATACATCTCGTCATGGCTGACCTGGACGCGCTGTCCATCGATACCTTGCTCCCTGCAGCGAGCAAGAGTGGCTGGCCAGCAGCCGGAACCGTCGTCAGCTCCGGCGAACACAATTCGCCTGAGGTCTGGGCGTCGAGAACGAACGAGTGCCGCAGCTGATTGCGGTTGCTTAAACCAGCTGAGAGTGCCAACGACGAGCGCGTAGCCAGGATCGGTGGGTTGAGCGGCGAGTCGAGTATCACTCCAACCACTCAAGCCGGCAGTCGCTTCGGCCACAATTGGAGTTCGGCCGGTTGAGGCGGCCAGGAGCTCACTCATTGCGTGCGTCAGGACTACGACCTCAGCCGCCCGCCGAATCTGGAGTTGCGCTACGGCTCGACGAGCAGCGGCGACCATCTTCATACGTGCAGGATACGGAGCCAAGGCGGTGACGAACTCAGGAGTTGGCATGACATTCCATGCGCTCTGCACCAGAACACTGCGAAGTGCTGAACGCGAACGGGAAGTCTCGATCAACGAGATATCCACGGGCCAGTTTTTCACGCCGACGCTCGTCAGGGAGGCACGTACCACACCTCCACCGAGACTCTCTCGCGGTGAGGTCAACGAACACCGCCCAGAGCGCGGAGGTCATCGAGCATGTCCTGCGTAGGGTCGTATGGTGGGACGGGCACACGATCGAGGTAATCGACGCTTTGAGTCATTGCCTCCTGCCAAGCTCCAACGTCACGTGCTTGAAGCACACTGCCCCGTTCGGGATGGCCAACCAATAACTCCGAAGCGCCAACCTGATCGCTGATCAGCACGCGGCTTCCGAACGCTAGACCTTCGTTGACGACCAGCCCCCATGGTTCTGCAAGTGACGGAAGGAGGACAACGTCGGCAGGCAGGTAGTAACGGTCCAGCTCCGGGTATGCGATAGCGCCTGTGAAGTGAATGCGCGGATCACCGACTGCCAATTCCTGAAGGGCACCGCGTGATGGCCCGTCTCCGACGATAGTGAATGACCATTCTTTAGATATCGTGGCGTCGATGGAAAGGAAGGCAAGAATTACGGTTTCGATATTCTTGACAGGATCCAGTCGGCCGACGAACAAGAAGTTCATCGCGTTGGGGTCTGATCTACGAGGTTGGGGTGGACTGCCAGTCGAATTCGGCAATTCCGGTGTGCTGTAGGGGATGAGGCGTGTGTTTTTACGTCGCAGGTACTTGTTCCAGTACTCTTGGTTTTTCTCGCCAACCGTCCACACCCGGGTCGCCCGTGGGAAGGCTGCGCGCATCAACATCTGTCGGACTCGACGAGCGAATGTCGAGTCACGCTCGACCTGTTGGATGTTTGAGTCTGAACGGGTGGTTACTTTGGTACGCCGTAGATGCGCGGCCAGAAGCAGACCCACCCGGGTCGGGCCACGGTAGCCAAACGGCGCAATGACCCGGAGTGACCGTGAGGTGAGCCCATAAGCAGCCACGACCAATCCGTCCCTGAGTGTATCGTCAACGTAGCGGTGTGGGTGAGAGACAACCAGGTCACCCCATCCGTGCACGTTACTTCGCCGAGCCAAGTACAACACCGCGACGTCGTCGCTTTCCTGGGCTATGGCGTTCATGACCGGCGTCCGCTGCGGTGATGGTAGTGGGAGGACGAAGAGGGTCCGCGGTCGCGCTGTGCGCAGCCATGACCACAGCCCAGTACATGACGAAGAGCGCGGAGACACCGGCAAAATACCAACCTTCCAACAGTGAACTGACGACTCCGAACGTGGCGCACGCCGCGACGCGTGATCCGGATCGGAATCCGACTTTGATGATGATGAGATATGCGAGGACGCACAACGCCATCGCTATGAGGCCCTCCTCGGCGAGCCATCGAAGGGGTGTGGAAGCAACCTCGACGGCCGCCTTCCCATAACCAACACCACCCAAGACGTGCCACGTCGCGCCGTGGAGAGCGTAGGCAGTGGTGTTTGCGCGACTGTTGTTCGTCCGGAGCAATTCAGCGACCAGCGGGCCGCCCTCGATAAGCATGGCGGAAACGCCAGTGAACGCTGTGGCGGTGAGCTTTCGAGCTCGAGCACGAGTGTTCGACTCGTGTTCGCTTCGAAGCACGAGCACGATCAGCGCCGCGCTAATCGCAACGGCACTTGACCGGCTGCCGCAGAGGAGGATCGAAGCAACTGCAGGTACGGAGAGGACGAGTAACCGATAATTAAGCGGTTTGGTCGTAATCGCGTGTAGTAGCCAGATCGCCGCGAAAAATCCTAGTGTATTGGCGCTGACAAAAAAACCCTGAAGCCGGTCGCCCACAATCGAGAGCCCGGGTGTTGCGACGTACATGACTAGGCCTATGATCAAACAAGCTTGGATGGCGACAGTCATGCCTTCTACAAAGCGCTGACTTTGCCCGGTGCGGTACATTGCTGCGACCGCGGAAACGCCGACGACGAATGCGACCCCGGTGATAACCGTTAAGACTGCGAAGTTGTCAAGAACGCTAGACATTGCATATAGCAGCCCCCCGAGGAGCACCAATCCGGTTATGTCGCGGGGCACCCGACATCGTTGAACAGTGTCGTCCGACCGATATGTGGCGGCGAACAGGATGAGGACGAGCAAACCTTCGGCGCGCAGCGCAATCGCCGCCGTTTCACTCGCTCGTAGAGACGAATGTCCGGCGAGGAACAGAAAGCCGGAACAAAATCCCCATGTTCTTGGATCGCATGGCAGCGCGAGAAGATGGACGGCAAATACGAAACCGATAAGTAGGATTGCCCAGGTGAGCATAGGCTAACCGCCCGACTGATGACGCTCGACGTCGAGCGCGAGTTGGCGCATGCGACCCGCCTGATAAAGGTTGTTCTTCTTGTCGAGAACAAAGCGGCGACCTTCTGCCCCTCGTTTGTGTAACGAAAGCAGCCCCAGCCCCAGTGACCGACTCAATGCTTCGGTGATGTGATCGGCGCTGGATCCATCGATGGTTAGTACATAATCGTAGTATTCAGGGGGCATTCCTGGGAGGCGAGTGGTCAGGACGGCGGTTCCAGAAGCAAGGTATTCCATGTTTTTCGACGGAAACGAGAATTTCGTGAACTCCTGGTCGGCAGGTCGTGGATTCACCAGTAACCAGGCTCGTTCTTCAGCTGCGATGACTTGTTCGACGTCGACGGAACCACGGAAGTCGATGCGTGAATCTTCAGAGGCATGACGGCGTATCTCACCGGCGTAGTCACCTTGGCCGTAGATCACCAACCGTGCGTCGCTGTCATTGTACGCACGGAATCCCTTGACCAGCGCTTCAAGGCCGTATTCTTTGCGTAGGGCGCCGGCATATAGCACCGTTGGCTGTTCGTCTCGGTTTTCGAGAAGAACCGGGGCCATGGCACGCTGAGAGTCCGCGATCCCCTCCATGACGATGTGCGGCTTGCCCGCAGCGTTGATCTTCCCGTTCAGAGCCTCTGTTAGCACCACAAACCCGTCGAGCGAGTTGATGCAGCGCCAGGTAATGCGGCGGCAGATCCTATGCACCATAGTCAACCTACGGTTGCTCGCATCGGCGACGTCAGCCATGTAGGAGTACAAGTCGGCAAAGATACCGATTCGGTTAACCGAGGTCCCGCTCAGCGCTAGGAGCGCGCCAGGGAGGGCGGAGACGTAAGAGCAGTCGACGAAGAATGTGCGCGAGTCCGTCCCGCGCGTACGCCAGCGCCATCGCACTGTTTCGTGCATTATTGCGGCGGCGAGGCCGAGTTGTTTTACCAGTGGCCGATTGACGAAGGCAGGTGAGACGACATGGACCCCGTTGTCTTGGGTTTCCTCTGCGCGCTTCCAGAACCGGCCGGCGTGAAACCTAGGTGAAACCGGTCGGCCGACACGCGACTCGATGTGTGCAGGTCCTGCGGCGAGACCCTGAAGGATCAGATTATGGAAACGGAAGCTCGCGGCAGCCATGCCGTATGTAACTTCCTGCGCATCTGGCTTAAGCCTCCTGCGAATTCGGTTGAATTCGGAAGGCGACGGAGCCGAGGATAGATAGAGGATCTCCGCCGCAGCCCGGTCTGGCGGCTGATTAATCATGGGCGAATTCCGGACCATTGATGATGCCGGTGAGCAGTGGATAGGATGAAGTTCACCGCTCGCCGTGAGCAATCTTCGATGAGATAGTCGTCGGGTGTGATATCCGATACCCCATCCCGTTGGTAGACGCTGTCCATGGTGACGCGTACGGCAGCAACCATGTCGTCGGCATGCAGTCCCGTCATAATGATGGCCGCGGTGTCGAGTGCCTCGGGTCGTTCGATTGAGTCGCGCCGCGTCACGGCCGGGAAGCCGAGGATAGAACTCTCCTCTGCGATCGTGCCGGAGTCGGAGAGGCAGCAGGCGGCGTCGAGCTGGAGCTTATTGTAGTCGTGGAACCCGAGAGGTTCGCTGAAAGTGATGCCTTCGGGCACATTCCAGCCCGGCAATGCCTCAAGGCGTTTGCGAGTGCGTGGGTGGGTGGACACGAATACGGGCTTGTCGAAGGTGGTCTGGACCGCGATCAGGCAGTCCAGCAGCGCGTGCAGGCGGTCAGGGGAGTCGACGTTTTCCTCGCGGTGGGCGGAGACAAGGAAGTATTCCCCCTCCTTGAGTCCGCGTTGGGCAAGCACGTCCGAAGCGTCGATCTGTGCGCGGTAGGCGTCGAGTACTTCACGCATCGGCGAGCCGGTCTTGAGGATTCGACGCGGGTGTAGGCCTTCGGTCAGCTGGTTGCGCCGGGCGTGCTCGGTGTAGACCAGATTGAAGTCCGCGACATGGTCGACCAGCCGCCGGTTGGTCTCCTCCGGCACGTTCTCGTCGAAGCAGCGGTTGCCGGCTTCCATGTGATAGACGGGAATCCGGAGTCGTTTGGCCATCACCGCAGCGATGGAAATGTTGGTGTCGCCGAGCACGAGCACCGCGTCCGGCCGTTCCTCGAGCATCACCTGCTCCGACCTGATCAGCGTTTCACCGAGCACGTGTCCAAGAGTGGAGGTGTGTACCTCGAGGAAGTGATCCGGTTTGCGCAGGCCGAGATCGGCGAAGAAGACACCGTTCAACTCGTAGTCGTAGTTCTGGCCGGTATGCACGAGGACGTGATCGACGGTGGCGTCGAGCCGCGTGATCACCCGCGACAGTCGAATGATCTCCGGCCGGGTCCCGACGATCGTCATGACCTTCATACGAGCTGCTCCTGCGCGACCGGCTCCCAGAACGTGTCCGGTGCCTCGGGGTCGAAGAGTTCATGCGCCCAGAAGAGCGTCACCAGTTCGTCCTCCCCGGTGTTCGTGATGTTGTGAACCCACATCGTGGGCATGTCGACGATGGCCGGTTCGTCACCCGTCACGTCGAAGCTGACCACCTCGTCGGTGAAGACCTTGCGCAGGGAGATGCGTGCCTTCCCGCGGATGACGACGAAGCGCTCGACCTTCTCCAGATGGAAGTGCTCGCCGCGCGTGATGCCTGGATGGGTCGTCGAGACGAAGGTCTGTCCCTGCCCGCCGTGGGCGCGCATCGTCTCCACGAGGTCGCCGCGATTGTCGGCATGCTGAGTCAGCTTGATCGGGTAATGCTGCGGAAACATCGCCCACCGGAGGGTATTGAAGAGTTCGACGTCGAGTTCGTGCAGCAGGGGAGGGATGTCGCCCACGTCATACAGCTGCTTCATTGACACGAGCGTGTCCCACACCGTCTGCACAGTCGTTTCGGAGCCCAGCGGCTCAAGGTTCGGCAGCCCGGTGGTCAGTCCGTCGACCAAAGACTGTGCGGCACCCTGCACGTGCAACAACCGGATCGGGCGGTCGACGACCTCGGGGGTCTCCCCGGAGATAATCTTGTGCACGAAGGTTGCTACGAACGAGTTGTAGTCGGGTCGGCCCCCTTCGCCGAAGATGTTCGGCAACCGGACATCCACGTAGGTCGCCCCGGTCGTAGCGGCCGCCTCGGCCAGCACGTTGTTCGCCTTCGCCTTGCCCTCGCCGTACGGGCTGGCGGTGCCGGCCCAAATGGAGTTTGCGTAGACGACGCGCTTTACCGACGGACTGTCCCGGAGCACAGCGGAGATGTCCTCAGCCAATTGCACGTTGCCGTCGTTCACCTTGTGCGGCGTGCCACGGTTCACACCCGCGACATGGATGATCGCCTCGCAGTCCTTGGCAAGCTCGGCTAGCTGCGACCAATTGTCGCGTGTCGCCAACACCACCTCGTGCTCGCTGACGGCGCGCAGCCGCACGCGGGTGTGCCAACCGAGGAAGCCGGCGGATCCGGTGAGAAGGATCCTCATGAATGATTGCCCTTCCGCAAATGCTGGATCTCGGGGAGTCGGAGCAGCAGCTCACAGGCCGCGTCAACGTCGAGTTGGGTTGTGTTGGACGACGTGTAGTCGGTGACCGCTGCCGCGGCGCGGTCGCCTTCGTCGACATACAGCTCGTACTCCAGAGATCTGGCGTCAAGTGGGACCCGGAAATAGTCACCCTGATCGATCGACTTGGCCCTCTCCTCCTGGCTCAGCAGCGTCTCGTGCTGCTTCTCACCGTGCCGAGTGCCAATCACCCTGATTTCCGGCTCGTCGTAGCCGAGCACCTTGGCGACCGCTTTTGCCAGCACCTCAACGGTGGAGGCCGGTGCCTTGCGGACGAAGAGGTCACCCGGTTGTGCGTTGAAGAACGCGTGCAACACCAAGTCGACCGACTCGTCGAGGGACATCAGGAAGCGGGTCATCGATCCCTCAGTGACAGTGACCGGCCGCCGTTCCTTCAGCTGGGAGACGAAGAGCGGGATCACCGAGCCGCGTGAGTACATCACATTGCCGTAGCGAGTCGTCGACACGACCGTGCCGCTCTCAGGGTGGTTGCGTGCCCAGGCCTGGGCTGACTTCTCCATCAGCGCCTTGGTCATGCCCATTGCATTGACGGGGTAGACAGCCTTGTCGGTGCTCAGACAGACCAGGGAACGGACACCGGCTGCATGTGCTGCGCGGATGACGTTTCGACTGCCCTCCACATTCGTCTTGACCGCCTGCTCGGGGAAGAACTCACAGGACGGCACCTGCTTCAGGGCAGCCGCGTGGAAGGCGAAATCGGCGCCGACGCACGACTCGGCGACGGAGTCGTAATCACGGATGTCACCGAGAAAGAGGCGCAGTCGAGAGTCCGCAACGGTCTTGCGTAGCTCGTCCTGCTTCGCCTCGTCGCGACTGACGACGTGGACGGCGGCGACGTCTTCCTTCAGCAGATGCCGCACCATCGTGGAACCGAACGATCCGGTGCCACCCGTGATGGCGACGGTCGCACCAGCAAGGCTCTCGGTGGTGCTCATGCTGCGTTGGGTGCGAGTTCGAGGGCAGCGATGACACTGGCGATGACTCGTTCTATCTGGGGAGCGGTGAGCTCTGAGCCGCTGGGCAATGTGACACCTTCCTCGAAGAGACGTTCGGAGACCGAGCCGCCATACATGACGGACTTCGCATAGAGCGGCTGCAGATGCATGGGTTTCCACAACCGCCGGGCTTCGATGCCGTCCGCGGCGAGACTTTCGATCAGGTCGGCCGCGCGGGCAGTGTGGACCGTGGGGTCGAGAACCATGCAGGTCAACCAACAGTTGTCGGCCGCGTCGTCGCCGTCGTGGTCACGGCCCAGAAATCGAATGCCGGGTCGATTGCCCAGTTGGTCGACATACAGCTGCCGGTGAGCGCGTCGTCGCGAGATCATCTGGTCGAGTCGGCTGAGCTGACCAACGCCGATGGCCGCAAGCACATTGGACATCCGGTAGTTGAAGCCCATCTCCGTGTGCTCATACCACGGGGCCGGCTGGCGTGCTTGCGTCGACAGGTAGCGGGCGCGCTCGATCAGGTCGGTGTCGTCGCTGAGCAGCATTCCGCCGCCGGATGTCGTCATGATCTTGTTGCCGTTGAAGGAGAGCGCCGCCACCGACCCGATGGATCCGGCCGGCCGCCCCTGGTGCAACGCACCAAGCGCCTCGGCAGCATCCTCCACGAGCTGTACTCCGCGGGCGGCTAGCTCTGGCTCGAGCCGGGCGTAATCGACGGCCCGACCGAACAGGTCCACCGACAAAACGCACGCGATGTCCCGTCCCTCGCTGATCAGGTCATCGACGGCCTCGAGAGTGAGGTCGACGTCGAGGTTGGCGTCGGAGTGTTGCGAGTCGACGAAGACCGGGTCGGCTCCGGTGTAGAGGACAGCGTTCGCGGTCGCCGCGAAGGTCATGGACGGAACGACGACGACCTTGCCCGGGCCGGCGCCGTGGTGCAGTAGGGCGAGGTGCAGGGCGGCCGTTCCCGAGGACAGCGCCACCGCACTATGCACACCGACACGTTCGGCGACCTCATGTTCGAAGCGATCGACCATCGGTCCGAGCGGTGCGACCCAGCCGGAGCGTAGCGCCTCCAGCACCAGGCGCTCCTCGACCTCGGTCACGTCCGCTCGCGACATGTGGATCCGTGTCATGCCTCCTCCCTTGCATGGAGGTGGCGGCGCGTGGCCTCGGTCCGCATCCGGTAAAGGGCACCGGCGCCGTCCATGGGGTCACTCGAAAGCACGACCGATGGATTCAACGAGGGCACACCGACGTAATCAATGAGCGGGTGACTGGAGGCGTGAATGTCTTCTCCGGGTGTGAAGAGCTCCTCGGAGAGCTTCTCGCCAGGGCGCAGGCCGGTGTAAACGATGTCGACGTCCTTCTTGCCGGACAGATCGATGAGGGTTCGCGCGACGTCGACGATCTTCACCGGGCTACCCATCTCCAGCACCATCACCTGGCCGTCGCCGCCGATGGCGGCGGCTTGCAGCACCAGCTGGCTGGCCTCGGGGATGAGCATGAAATAGCGCTCAACCTCCGGATGGGTCACCGTGATCGGTCCACCACGCTCGATCTGTGCGGTGAACGCGGTGACGACGGATCCGCGTGAGCCGAGCACATTGCCGAACCGCACGCTGACGTAGGTGCCGTCGCTGCGCTCCGCAAAGCTCGCGGTGAGGCGCTCGGCGAGGCGCTTGCTGTAGCCGAGCACGCAGGTGGGATGGGCCGCCTTGTCGGTGGAGACGTTGACGAGCGTCTCGACGCCGGCTTCGTGCGCCGCCTGCAGCACGTTGAGGGTGCCAAGGACGTTGGTCTTCCATGCTTCGAGCGGAAACTGCTCCAGCAGTGTCAGGTGCTTGAGGGCAGCGGCGTGGAAGACCATGTCGGGCTGCTCCTGGGCGAAGACCCGGCGCAGCGCCTCGAGATCCTGGATGTCGACCAGCGCAAGTGTGCCGTCGTCCAGCAAAGCGCGACCGGTCAGGCTCATCTGCGCGGCATGCAGCGCCGACTCGTCACGGTCCAACAGGATCAGCCGCTCGGGCCCGAAGCGTGCGATCTGACGGGCCAGCTCGGAGCCGATGGAGCCGCCGGCCCCGGTCACCAGGACGGTCTTCCCCGAGATGGACTCGGCAATGGCAGTCTCGTCGAGGCTGACCGGACGCCGGCCAAGCAGGTCCTCCAGGTTGAGGCGACGCAGGTCCTGGTGTTGCGGCTTCTGGCCGAGCAGTTCGTTGACGGTCGGGAGGATCAGGACCCCCATGTCGGCACGCCGGGCGTCTTCGCGCAGCGTCCGCACCAGCCCCGCGTCTGCCGAGGGCGAGGCGATCACCAGGGAGGTCGCGCCGCTGGCTGCAGCGACAGCAGCCAGGTCGGCGCGGGTGCCTTTGACCGGAACGCCGTCGATCTTCAGGCGCCGCTTGCGTGGGTCGTCGTCGAGGATCGCGATCGGGGCGTAATGCGAATCGTTGTCGCGCTGCATCGCGCGCACCAGGCGGCGGCCGCCGTCGCCGGCGCCGAAGATGACGACCTTCTCGACGTCGTCGGCGGTGGCGGTGCGCCCCCAACGGTAGGAGCGCACCACGAAACGGAGCGTGAACATGCCGATCAGCGCGAACGCCGGCACCATCAGCGCGAGGCTGCGGGGGACGTGCGGGAACCAGGGCGAGAGCAGGGCAAGCAGGATGAGCGCAGCCGCGGTCAGCACGATCGAATAGCCGATCGCGACGGTCTCCTCGAAAGAGCCGCGGACGTGGTCGATGCGGTAGGGGCCGACGAGGATTCCGATGATCAGGTATATCGCGGCGGCCACGACGGCGAACTTGAGCACTGACCAGTTGCCGAGGTCACTGACGTCGAAGTCGTAGCGCATCCAGGTCGCGAAGAAGGTAGCGGCCACGACGAGCAGTGCGTCGACTCCTGCCCAGACGCTTTGCACCGCTCGCTCACGTGCTGAACCGCTCAACGACATCGGCGGCTGCAGTGCCTCTTCAGCGGGTGCGGAGTCGGGCATGCCGACCCCTTTCCCCGACGGTTGCGTCAACCGGCTCGGAATCAGTGTGCCCAGGGTTGGCGGGCTCGATGCGGGTCGGCACGTCGGTGCGCGGCGCGTAGCCATAGGAGTAGTCGTAGTAACCGGCGACGCGGTTGCCGCGTGGGACGCGGTTGATCGTCACTCCGAGCAGCTGTGCGTCGACGGTGTCGAGCGACTCGAGGGCTGTGCTCACCTGATCGCGTGTCACCAAACCGCTTCCAACCACGAGGACCGCGCCGTCCGCGATCGTGCTCAGCAGGGCCGCGTCCGTCACCGGCAGCAGGGGAGGTGCGTCGATCAGCACGTAGTCGAACTGGTCGTTCAGCTTCTCCAGAGTGGCGCGCATCGGCGCCGAGCTGATCAGCTCACTCGGGTTCGGCGGCAGCGCGCCGGCACCGAGCACCGCGAGCCGGCGCTTGCCAAAGGGCTGGAGCACGTCGGACAGCTCGGCCTGGTCGATGAGCACGTCGGTGAGGCCGACGCCGCCCTCCATGCCCAGGTAGTCCAGTAACCGTGGGCGGCGCAGGTCGCCCTCGACGAGGCAGACGCTGGCGCCGGTGTCAGCGATCACCAGGGCCAGGTTGGCCGTCGTCGTCGTCTTGCCCTCACCGGCCAGCGAGGAGGTCATCACGATGGTGCGGGGGTGGTTGGCGGCATCAACGAAGCGCAGGTTGGTGCGCAGTGTGCGGAAGGCCTCGGCGCGCGAGGAGTGCGGGTCGGTCTGCACCAAGAGGGGATGTTTGGGCGCGTCGCCGTCGAACGGAATGGCGCCGATGATGGTCAGGTCCTCGGAGAGCTCCTCGACGTCCTCCTTGGTGCGCACCTTGCTGTCCAGCGTGTGCCGCAGCACGGCCAGGCCGAAGCCGAGCAGCAGACCCAGGATGAGGCCCAACGCCAGGTTGCGCGTCGGCTTCGGGCTGACCGGGGAACGGTTGATGACCGCATTCTTGGTGACGGTGACCTTGACCGGGCTGGTCTTGTCGGCGGAGACCCGCTCGAGGTTCTGCGCGGTCTTCGGGAACTGCTGGCCGATCGCGGCGGCGATCTGCTGCGCTTGGTGCGGGCTGCGGTCCGTGACCGTGACGTCGATCAGCACCGTGTTGGGCGGAACCGTCGCGGTGACCTTGCCTGCCCAGTCGCTCGCTGTGCCCGGCAGGTGCAACTGCTTGATCACCGGGTTGAGCACCACGGGCGCATTGACCAGCTGCGTGTAAGACGTGACACGCGCCTGGCTGAACGTGCTGCTCTGGGCGAGCTGTGCCGGATCACTGGAGTCGGACGTCGAGACGAAGAACTGCAGACTGGACGAATACTGCTTCGGCGCCAACAGGCTGTAGGCCTGCGCGAGCAAGAGCACGACCAGAGTGGTGACGGCGACGGTCTTCCAGCGCTTCCGAAGGATCCGAAGATAACTGCGCAGGTCCATGAGATCCTTCCCCCGGTGGCAAAGCCAGGTACATTCCGTCCCAGAAGTGGCCGCAAATCACAGGCAGCCGTCGAGGAGCGTACCGCCTTAGCACACTTACTAGCGAGTCACTTGCATATTTCACCTCGGATTGCTATTCACCTCATGTGTCACTCAAGCACCGGAGTCGGGAGATCAGCGGATGAAGATGTCGCTCGTCGGCGGAGCGATCGGCGCGCTCGTGCTGGTCAACGCCGGTGCATTCGCCGCGGTCCATCAGCACTTCCAGGTGCCGGCGGCGACCGCGTCAGCGGCCACAGCGTCGCTGACGCCCAGCCCCAGCACCAGCAACGACACCATGACCACGCCGGCCACCGGAACGCCGACCGGGGCGTCGCCTGCCGGATCAGCTTCGGCGTCCATGAAGGTCGACGCGGTCGACCCACTGGCTGTGTCGGTGATCGCCGCCAATGGGCAGCGCGCCTGGCGTGCGGTGAACTCCGGCGAGTGCAGCGCCAATTCGTCGGTGACCGTGCAACAGACCCAGGACGGCGGCCGCACCTGGACGACCAAGGCTGCGGCACCGGCCGGGGCGATGCAGAGCATCAGTCTCAGCGGCAGCGGCCGGCTGCAACTGAGCGGGCAGACGAGCGGCGACTGCTCGCATGCCGTCTGGTTGCTGACCGGCGACACCTGGTCGACGTCCAGCTCCGCGTCCTGGCTGCCGGCCGGCGCGCGCAGCGCCAAAGTGCTCCACGGCAGCAGCACGCGACAGGCATGCGACCGGGGCTGGGTCATCGACCTCGCCGTGGCCGGCGACACCGCCGACGTGCTGTGCTCCACCGGCGAGGTGCGCGCGATCCCCACGAGCGGCTCGCCGAAGACGATCTACCAGTCGGCCGACGCGCTGAGCATCGCCACCACCGGCGGCAACACGCTGGTGGTGGCGCGCACCGCGAAGGGTTGTGACGGCGTCCAACTGGTCACGGTCGCCAAGGGATCCGCTCAGCCGATCACCTGCGTGCAGGGTGCCAGCACGGCGACCGACCTAACCTTTGCCGGCGACAACGGCTGGCTGGTCGCCGCGCACAATACCTGGACCGGCGGGGTGACCGGCGACTGGTCGAAGAGCTGACGCCCCTCAGCTGTCCAGCTGCAGCCAGCCCTGCCAGCCGGCGTGCAGCACCAGCCAGGCGATGAGGCCGTAGCCGGCCTGGCCGGGGTGCATGCCGTCGCCGGAGGCAAGGTCGGCGTGCCACTGGTCGTGGCCGAGCAGGGGACGGAAGCAGTCGACATAGGTGACACCCCGGCGCGAGCAGACGTCGGCTTGTGCGTCGACCAGCGTCTGCAGCCGGTCGTTGGTCTCCGCGTCGATGGTCGGGGAGGGGCCCACGACATACGTCGAGATGGCGCCGGACGACGCATCGTCCAGGATGTTGGCCAGGTTGAGCCGTGAGCGGGCGGTGGTCAGCCCCTGGGCGATGTCGTTGAGGCCGACGCTGACCACCAGGCGCCGCTCGTTGGCCCTCGCCCAGCGCGGCTCGCACTCGCTCTGCCACCGGGCCAGGACGTCGGTCGAGCTCTGACCGCGGATGCCGAGGTTGTAACTGGCCAGGTCGATGCCGGCGTGCGGCGTGCGGGCGACCACCCGGGACACCCAGCCGAGAGCCTTCGGATCGCCCAGGCCGGCCACGAAGGAGTCGCCGACGAAGCACAGTCCGACGTGACGGTCACCTTCGGTCACGTGAAAGCGTGCGGTGGGGCTGAACTCGGGGTCGCTGCCGTCGTGGTGAGTCGTCACGTCGGACATTGTCGCGCATGGCGTCGCTGCAGTCCGGAAGGGCGTGGTCGCGAGTCGCTCAGGAACGCGTTTGGACTTCGTCGGGCCCGTCAGTCGTCCTCGTCGTCGTCCAGCCGGGCCAGCCAGGTAGCGAGTCGTTCGACCGGCGTCTCGAAGTCGGGGTGCAGATCGACGAACGTGCGCAACTGGTCCGACAGCCAGCCCAGGGTGACCTCTTCGTCACCGCGCCGGGCGGCGAGTTCTTCGATGCCTCGATCCGTGAAGTACAACGTGTCCTCCGTGCAGGTTTGAAGGGTGCTCAGACGTCGCAGTCGACCGCGACGGCAAGTGCAGCGCAGATCAGCCGCATCCGCGTGTCCGCCAGCCTGCCGAGCCGCTCGGTGAGTGCGGCGACCGACACGCTCTCCACCGAGTCGAGGTTGACTGCCGACTGCTTCGGGACGGGGTCTTCGCCGGGTTCGAGAACAACCTCGCTGGCCAATCCGCGGATTGTCGTGGTGCACGGAGCAACGAGGGCCCGTCGGTGGCGGGGAATCGCCGCGTCGCGCGACAGGACCACGACGGGGCGTCGAGACACTTCCGGAAGTTCGCACCACCAGACCTCACCTCTCGCGGGCCAGCTCACGACTTGCTCGCGGCCGCGCGGAAGCTCGCCAGATCCCCCCATGCGTCGGGCTCATCCACCGGATGCGATGAGTATGCGAGATCGTATGCAGCATCGATCTCAGCCCTCCGTTTGCCGGCGAGGAGCGCACGCAGCGCTGCGTCCATCAAGGCCGCATCGGCTGCGGGTGCGACCGACGCGCGAGCGGCAGCGAGCAGGTCGCTGTCGACTGTCGTGCTGATGCGAGAGCGGGGCATGCCACGATTATGCCACGTTTGGGGGATGGTCTCGATACGGCCTCGCCTAGCGGCTCGGCCTACTCGACCAGCGTGCGTGGGGGGTCGGGCTACTCGGCCAGCGTGCGTGTGGGCTCGGGCTACTCGGCCCAGCCGTGCGTGTGGGCTCGGCCTACTCGACCAGCGTGCGTGTGGGCTCGGCCTACTCGGCCAGCCGTGTGGTTGGGCTCGGGCGCTACTCGACCAGCGTGGACGGCGATTGATCGACTTCACCATCGGGTACCGCGGGGTGACCCTGCGACCCCGACGGAGAGAAGCGATGACCTCGACACGAGCCGATGGCGACGATGAGGCACAGAAGCCGCAGACACCGGCCGACATACCCAAAGCGGGTTGGCTGACGATCCTCAAGCGCGCGCTCCAGCAGTTCAAACACGACAACGTCACCGACCACGCAGCGGCGCTGACCTACTACGGGATCCTGGCCATCTTCCCCGGGCTGCTGGTGCTGGTCTCGATCATGGGCCTGCTGGGCAAGTCGACCACCGACCAAGTGCTCAACAACGTGCGCCAGCTGGCGCCGGGCGGCGTCTCCACATTCCTGCAGACGGTCATCACCCAGGTGCAGGGACGCGCCGGCGCCGCCGGGATCGGCGCGATCGTCGGTCTGGTGATCGCCCTCTGGTCGGCATCGGGGTATGTCGCCGCCTTCATGCGCGCCGCCAACTCGGTCTACGAGATCGGCGAGGGCCGGCCCATCTGGCGCACCATCCCGGTGCGGGTGCTGACCACGGTCGCCGTGGTGATCATGCTGCTGATCTGCGTGGTGATCATCGTGGTCAGCGGCCCGATCGCCAGCCAGGTCGGCAGCGCGTTCGGCATCGGTGACTCGCTGCTGCTGGTGTGGCGGATCGTGAAGTGGCCGATCCTGCTCATCGTGGTCGCGTTGCTCTTCGCGCTGCTGTATCGCGTGACGCCGAACGTCAAGCAGCCGAAGTTCCGCTGGATCACCCTCGGCGGCGTCCTTGCCGTGGTGTTGTGGCTGATCGCTTCGGGGCTGTTCGCGTTGTACGTCTCGTTCTCCGGCTCCTACAACAAGACCTACGGGTCGCTCGCCACCGTCATCATCTTCCTGGTGTGGCTGTGGATCACCAACATCGCGATCCTGCTGGGCCTGGAGTTCGACGCCGAGACGCAACGGGAGCGGGAGGTGCAGGCCGGTATGCCGCCCGACGTCGAACCGTTCGCCGAACCCCGGGACACCCGCAAGATGGACGAAGAACAGAAGGAACGCGTCGAGGAGGCCGAGCGCATCCGCGACGAGACCGAGGACTGAGTGCACGCACTCCTGACAGTCATTCGGTGAATGTAGATCAAAGTAGATCAACCTGCGTATGCTGAGGTCATGAAGACGATCAGTGCCCGGGAGCTGCGTCAGAACCCCTCGAAGATGCTCCACGACGTCGAAGCCGGAGAAACCTACGCGCTCACCATTCACGGCCGGCAAGTGGGCAGAATCGTGCCGGAGCGGAACGCGGCACGCATCATTCCAGCGAAGACGACAGGCCCGGTGGACACTTCGGTGTTTGCTCGCCATGCGTTGAATACAGCTGGCTCGATCGATGAGCTGCTGCAGGACATGAAGGGCGAGTGGTGAGCCAGTTCTATCTGGACACCTCCGTAGCCGGGAGGATTCTGCTCGGCCATTCGCCATCGGCCGTGGACTGGTTCGCTCAGGCTGTCAGCGACGGGGAATACCTGGTGTCGTCTCGACTCCTACGCACGGAGTTGACCAGATTGCTCCGGAGGGAGGGGCTTTCGTTGGAGCGGCGGGGCGAAATCATCGACCGCCTCGCGACGATTCCGGTGGATCACGGAACGCTCACTGCGGCGGAAGCGATCGTGCCGCACGTGAAGACACTGGACGCCATCCATCTGGCTTCGGCCCTGCATTCCGGTCTGGACGATCTCGTCATCGTCAGTCACGATCGGAACATGTCGCAGGTTGCCGAGCAATTGGGATTTGAGGTGTTGGACCCGGTCGAGGACTGACTTCGGCCGACGCAACCCTGTCCCGAAGGGCCAACGGTCGCGCTGTAAGGACGAATCGCATACGCGCAAGGGCCGCACACCGGGTGGTGTGCGGCCCTTGCGCTGTGTGGAGCGGTGCGCGGGTCTCGATACGCTTCCCCCGCTTCGCTCCTCCGCTACTCGACCAGCGCGAGCCCTTCGAGACGCCCGCTCGTGCCTCACGGGCTCCTCAGGGCGCAAGCGCTCGACCAGCGTGACTTGATCTCGATACGGGCTCGTCCCTCGCCCTACTCGATCAGCGTCGGTCGAAGGCGAGCTTCATCAGCTGCTCGCGCTGCTCGTCGTGCCGCTTGTGCGAGCCGGTGGCCGGGGCGGCCGAGGCCGGGCGGGAGACCAGCCGCAGCGGGCGGGTCTCACCCAGCGGGGCCAGCATCTCGGGCAGGTTGAGCGCCATGAAGGACCAGGCACCCTGGTTCTTCGGCTCGTCCTGCACCCAGACGATCTCGGCGTGCGGGTATTTGCGCAGTTCCTCGGCGATCTCCCGAGCCGGGATCGGCGCGAGCTGCTCGACACGCACGATCGCGGTCTGGGTGTCCCCGCGCTTGGCGCGCTCGGCCTCCAGGTCGTAGACCACCCGCGACGACGCGAGGATCACGCGGGTCACGTCTTCCGGCTTCGGCGACTGGTGGTCCGGCATCACCGGACGGAAACGGCCGTTGGTGAAGTCCTCCGGGTTGGACGTCGCGGCCTTCACCCGCAGCAACTGCTTGGGCGTGAAGACGATCAGCGGCTTGCGCGGCCGGGCGGCCGCCTGACGGCGCAGCAGGTGGAAGTATGAGGCCGGCGTCGACGGGTAGGCGATCGTCATGTTGTCCTCGGCATACAGCTGGAGGAAACGCTCGATGCGCGCCGACGAGTGGTCGGCTCCCTGGCCCTCGTAGCCGTGCGGCAGCAGCAACACCACCGACGAACGCTGCGTCCACTTCTGCTCCGAGGAGCTGATGAACTCGTCGATGATCGTCTGCGCGCCGTCGACGAAGTCGCCGAACTGCGCCTCCCACAGCACCAGGGCGTCCGGGCGCTCCACCGAGTAGCCGTATTCGAAGCCGAGGGCGGCATACTCACTCAGCAGCGAGTCGTAGACCCAGAACCACGCCTGGTCGGGGGAGAGATAGCGCAGCGGCGTCCACTCGTTGCCGTTGGTGTGGTCGATCAGCACCGAGTGCCGCTGCACGAACGTGCCGCGACGGCTGTCCTGACCGGCGAGGCGCACGGGGGTGCCCTCCATCAGCAGCGAGCCGAAGGCGAGCAGCTCGCCCATCGCCCAGTCGATGCCGCCGCTGGTCGTCATGTCCGCCCGGCGCTGCATCAGCTTGGCCAGCTTCGGGTGGACGGTGAAGCCCTCCGGCGGGTTGGCCCAGGTCTTGCCGATGGTCAGCAGTTGTTCGCTGCTGATCGCGGTGTCGAAGACGCTGCCGTCGGCGCGGGTGTCGTCGGCCTCCTGCGCGGACGGCCGCTCCAGGCCGCCGTGGCCCTCGGCGTCGGTGCCGACCGAGCTGTCCGCGGCCGGAGCCGACAGCTCCTGCTTGGCGGCCTTGGTCTCGGTGAAGACCCGCTCCAGCTGCTTCTGGTAGTCCTTCAGCGCGGCCTCGGCCTCGTCCGGGGTGATGTCGCCGCGGCCGATCAGTGCCTCGGTGTAGAGCTTGCGGACGCTGCGCTTGGCCTCGATCAGCTTGTACATCATCGGCTGGGTCATCGACGGGTCGTCGCCCTCGTTGTGGCCGCGGCGGCGGTAGCAGACCATGTCGATGACGACGTCACGGTTGAACTTCTGCCGGTATTCGTAGGCCAGCTCGGCCACGCCGACGCACGCCTCCGGGTCGTCGCCGTTGACGTGGAAGATCGGCGCCTGGATCATGCGCGCCACGTCCGTGCTGTATGTCGAGCTGCGGCTCTGCTCCGGTGCGGTGGTGAAGCCCACTTGGTTGTTGACCACGATGTGGATCGTGCCGCCGGTGCGGTAACCGCGCAGCTGCGACAGGTTGAGCGTCTCGGCGACGATGCCCTGCCCGGCGAACGCCGCGTCGCCGTGCATCAGGATCGGCAGCACCGTGAACGCGGCGCCGGCCAGGTTGATGCGGTCCTGCTTGGCACGAGCGATGCCCTCCAGCACCGGGTTGACAGCCTCCAGGTGGGAGGGGTTGGCCGCCAGGTAGACGCTGGTGCTGTTGCCGGCGTCGGAGGTGAAGGTGCCCTCGGTGCCGAGGTGGTATTTCACGTCCCCGGAGCCCTGCACCGACTTCTTGGACTGCTGATCCTCGAACTCGCGGAAGATCTGCCCGTAGGACTTGCCGGCGATGTTGGCCAGCACGTTGAGGCGGCCGCGGTGCGGCATACCGATGCAGACCTCGTCCATGGAGTCGTCGGCGGCCTCGGAGATGATCCGGTCGAGCATCGCGATGACCGACTCGCCGCCCTCGAGGGAGAAGCGCTTCTGGCCGACGAACTTGGTCTGCAGGAAGGTCTCGAAGGCCTCCGCCGCGTTGAGCCGGCGCAGGATGCGCAGTTGCTCGGCGCTGGACTGCTTCTCGTAGCCCTTCTCGACCTTGCTCTGGATCCAGGCCCGCTGCTCGGGGTCCTGGATGTGCATGTATTCGATGCCGATCGAGCGGCAGTAGGCGTCGCGCAGGATGCCCAGGATCTCGCGCAGCTTCAGGAACGGCTTGCCGCCGAACCCGCCCGTCGGGAACGTGCGGTCCAGGTCCCACAGCGTCAGGCCGTGGGTGGTGACGTCCAGGTCGGTGTGCCGGCGCTGCTTGTATTCCAGCGGGTCGGTGTCGGCCATCAGGTGACCGCGGACCCGGTAGGCGTGGATCAGCTCCTGCACCCGGGCGACCTTGTTGATGTCGTCGTCGTGGCCGGCGTCGATGTCCTGCACCCAGCGGATCGGCTCGTAGGGGATCTTCAGCGACTGGAAGATGTCGTCGTAGAAGTTGTCCTGGCCCAGCAGCAGCTGGTGCACCACGCGCAGGAACTCGCCGGACACGGCGCCCTGGATGACGCGGTGGTCGTAGGTCGAGGTCAGCGTGATGATCTTGCTGACGGCCGCCTCGTTGAGGGTGTCCTTGCTCGCGCCCTGCCACTCGGCCGGGTAGTCCAGCGCGCCGACGCCGATGATCGCGCCCGCGCCCTTCATCAGCCGCGGGATCGAGTGGACGGTGCCGATGCCGCCGGGGTTGGTCAGGCTGATCGTCGTGCCCGCGTAGTCCTCGACCGTGAGCTTGTTGGTGCGCGCCTTGCGCACCATCTCCTCGTATGCCGCCCAGAACTGCGCGAAGTCCATCTCCTCGGCGCCCTTGATGCTGGGCACGACCAGGGTGCGGGAGCCGTCGTCCTTGGCCAGGTCGATCGCCAGGCCGAAGCCGACGTGGCCGGGCTTGACGAGCGTCGGCTTGCCCTTCTCGTCCTCGCCGAGCGAGTAGTTCATCTCCGGAATCAGCTTCAGCGCCCGGATGATGGCGTAGCCGATCAGGTGGGTGAAGCTGACCTTGCCGCCGCGGCTGCGGGACAGGTGGTTGTTGATGACGATCCGGTTGTCGATCAGCAGCTTCGCCGGGACGGCACGCACGCTGGTCGCGGTCGGGACCTCGAGGCTGGCCTCCATGTTGGAGACGATGCGGGCCGCGACGCCCTTCAGCGGGACCGTCTGGTTCTCGGCGGCCTCGACCTCCGGCACCTTGGGGGTGCCCGCGTCGCGGGCGATGACCTTACCCTCCCGGCGCTCATAGTCCTCGGGGTTGGGGCGCGGCGCCGGGTCGCGGCGGTTGTCCTTCGTGCCCTTGGGGGCCTGCCGGGCGGCGCCATTCGGCGCTTCGGCGGCCGGGGCGGTGCTGGTGGTGGCCCTCGCGGTGTCCTTGCTCGCGGTGGTGCTGGTGTCGGTGCTGGCCGTGCTGGGTGTGGGCGGCTCTGTCGTGCCGTTGCCCGCCGGCGTCTCCGCCGTGCGTGGCCGGTAGTCCTCGAAGAAACTCCACCACGCCTTGTCGACGGAGTTCTTGTCGTTCTTGAACTGCTCGTAGAGTTCGTCGACGAGCCATTCATTGGGTCCGAATGTCGCGAGGGGGTCAGGCGACTGGGATGACACGCGAATGCGCCTCTTTCATCAAGGTCGGCACGGCCATGCTGAGGATGTCCGGCTATGCGGGTTTCAGGCGTATGACGACGGGGACCGCCATACGAGGTCCAGCCTAACGCCCGGCGGTTCCTCGCCGACAACAGGTCATGGGGCGTGTGCTATACGGTTTTTCGGCGCCGTACGCGGCGTGTCGGCCGGCTCGGGCAGGCATTGTCGGAAGCAATCAGGGCTTGCAACTCACGACATATCGCGTCTATTCTGAACGCGATATGTCGTGACCGACGGACAAGGAGAGGCGACATGGCGCAGGAGTGGGAACTCGACGGACCGAAGGTGCTCGACGTCGGCGGAGAGGGCGAGCGGGTCGACGCGCTCGCCGTCGCCCTGGTCGGCGGCCACGTCGACGTCGTCACGCACGACTCGCCGACCGCGCAGGTGGAGGTGCAGGAGGTGGTCGGTCCGCCGCTGAAGGTCACCTGGAACGGCCATAAGCTGAAGATCAGTCACGTCAAGCACAGCGGCGAGAACCTCTGGGCCAGCGTGAAGAACTTCGGCGGCTCCATGCAGATCCGCGCGCGGGTCGCGATCGCCATACCCCGGGACGCCCGGACCGACGTCAGCACCGTCAGTGCCGGGGCGGTGGTGAGCGGCATCCATGCGCGCACTTCGCTCAACACGGTCAGCGGTGACATCACGGCGGACGACATCGACGGCCGCATCGAGATCAACGGCGTGTCGGGCACGTTCGAGGGTCACAACCTGCGCGGTCGGCTCGAGGCCAACACCGTGTCGGGGAGTATGACGGTGCACGACAGCGTGCTCGACCCGATCGAGCTCAACGGTGTCTCGGGTGACATCACCCTCGATCTGACCAACCAGAGCGCCACGGTGGAGTCCAACACCGTCTCCGGTGACGTGACGGTGCGCGTGCCCGCCGGCGGCGGATACCGGGTCAACGTCTCCACGATGAGCGGCACCGCGATCGTCGACGGCGTCAAGCTCGGCGGCAAGTGGCACCGCGGGGGAGAGACCCGCGACGGTGACGAGTCGTTGCGGCTGTCGGCGTCGTCGGTGTCCGGGGATGTCGTGGTGCTGCGTGCGGCGGAGCGGCCGAACCGACCGTCGCTGGAGAAGGATCTCTGATGAGCGAGCGAAGCGAGCGAACAAAGGCGCAGTCGAAGAGCGAGACCCGACGGAGGAGGGGGTCGCTATGAGTCCGGTCTTCGCCCACGGGCAGTTGCGCCTGTATTTGCTGTCGTTGCTCAACGAGGGGCCGCGGCACGGCTACGAGATCATGCGTGATCTGGAGCAACGCTTCAACGGTCTCTACACGCCGAGCGCCGGCACCGTCTATCCACGGCTGGCCAAGCTCGAGGAGGAAGGCCTGGTCAGCCGCGGCGACGACGGCCGCAAGGTGACCTACACGATCACCGACGCCGGCCGGGCGGAGGTGGCGCGCCGGCAGGCCGACCTCGGCGACCTGGAGGACGACCTCGACCGGTCCGCCAGTCAGCTCGCCGACGAGGTGCGCTCGCGGGTCAAAGGTGAGGCCGCGGACCTGCGCGCCGAGCTCAAGGCGGCCGCGCAGGAGGCGCGCCGGGTCGCCCAACCGGCGACCGGTGAGCCGATGAGCGGCCGGGCGCGCGGGGAGTTCGAGCAGGCGATCAACGAGTTGCGGCAGAGCGCGCGCTCGATCCTGCGGTCGCGCAAGACCGCCGAGTCGGTGCGCGCCGAGGCGCTGCGGATCGTGCACGAAGCGAAGCGGCAGCTGGACCAGCTGAAGTAGCCACGGCGGTCGGCGCGCCCGCTGATCGAGTGTCGCGCGCGCCCGCTGATCGAGTGTCGCGTGCGCCCGCTGATCGAGTGTCGCGAGGGACGAGCGACGTATCGAGATCAAGGGCGTCGGCTAGCGCCTCGCCGCTACTCGACCAGCGTGTGCGTGCGCCGGGCGTTTCCGAATGCGGTCGGAACGCCCTACGCATGAAACTATGTCGCCAACATGTTGGTGCAATGGCTGCTCATCCTCGCCGGGGTCGTGCTGACCGTCGGCACCGCCCTGTTCGTCGCCGCCGAGTTCAGCCTGGTCGCGCTGGACCGGCCCACGGTGCAGCGTGCGGTCGACGAGGGCGACGCGCGTGCCGGCGTCGTGCTCAGCTCCCTGCGGCGCCTGTCCACGCAGTTGTCGGCGGCGCAGGTCGGCATCACGATCACCACGCTGGTGCTCGGTTACCTGGTCGAACCCTCGCTCGGCACGTTGCTGGAAGGTCCGCTGGAGTCCATCGGGGTGTCCGGCACCGCGTCCGCCGCGGTCGCCACGGTGCTCGCCCTGGTCATCGCCTCACTCTTCTCGATGATCTTCGGTGAGCTGATCCCGCAGTTCCTCGGCATCTCCGCCCCGCTGGGCGTCGCCAAGATCGTCGCCGGCCCGGTGCGCATCTTCGCGACCGTGACCAGGCCGTTGATCGTCATACTCAACGGATCGGCGAACGCCGTGCTGCGGCGGCTCGGCATCGAGCCGCAGGAGGAGTTGAGTGCGGCGCGCACGCCGCAGGAGTTGTCGTCGATGGTGCGGCGTTCGGCCGAGGCGGGCACCCTCGAGGAAGGCACCGCGCGGCTGCTCACCCGGTCGCTCGACTTCGGTGAGCGCACCGCCTCCGACGTGATGAGCCCCCGGGTGCGTTGTGTGTATGTCGAGCGCGACGCGACCGCTGCCGATGTGGTGGATCTGGCTCGTAGCACTGGTCATTCGCGATTCCCGGTCATCGCCGACGACTGGGACGACGTCGTCGGCGTGGTGCATGTGAAGAAGGCCATCGCGGTCCCGCAGGACCGCCGTGACGACGTGCCGGTCACGGCACTGATGATCCGGCCGGTGCTCGTGCCCGAGACGATGCTGCTCGACCCGCTGCTGCTGTTGCTAAGGGCCGGCGGCTTCCAGTTGGCGATCGTGGTCGACGAATACGGCGGCACCTCAGGCGTCGTCACGCTCGAGGACGTGATCGAGGAGATCGTCGGCGAGGTGAGCGACGAGCACGACCCGCGGGTCGACGTCAGCCGCCTGTTGCCGGACGGCTCCTGGACGGTGCCGGGACTCTGGCGGCCGGACGAGGTGCACGACCGCATCGGCGCGACCATCCCCGAAGGCGCCTACTACGAGACCGTCGGCGGATTCGTGATGGCTGCGGTCGGGCGCGTGCCGCAGGTCGGTGACGAGGTCGCGCTGCACGGGTGGACCGTGCGGGTGGTGGCCATGGACGGCCGGCGGGTTGACCGGGTCCGGTTGGCTCCCGTCATACCGGCCGACGAGGCGGAGGTTTCCGAATGAAGCTCTGGCTGTCGTTGGTCTTCCTGCTCGGCAACGCGTTCTTCGTCGGCGCCGAGTTCGCGGTGATGGCCGCGCGGCGCTCGCAACTGGAGCCGCTCGCGGCGGCTGGCTCCAAGCGGGCGAAGCTGAGTCTCGAAGCGCTGGAGAACGTTTCGTCGTTGCTGGCGTGCGCCCAGCTGGGCAACACCGTGTGTTCGGTGCTCCTGGGTGCGGTTGCCGAGGACGCGCTGCACCACCTGATCGAACCGCTTTTCACCGGCATCGGTGCGCCGGAAGGTTTGTCGACCGTCGTCGCACTGTTGCTGGCATTGCTGATCGTCGCCTACCTGCACGTCGTGCTCGGCGAGATGGTCCCGAAGAATCTCGCCATCGCCGGGCCGGACCGCGCCGCGCTGCTGCTCGCGCCCGCTCTGCTGTGGGTGACGCGGGTGCTGCGGCCGATCATCCGCGCGGTCGAGGCGATCGCGAAGTGGGCGGTGCGCCGCCTGGGTGTGGAGCCGAAAGACGAAGCGGCATCAGCGTTCTCGGCCGAAGAGGTCGAGCTCATCGTCGCCGAGTCGCAGCGTGAGGGGACGCTGCCCGAGGAGCAGTCCGCGCGCGTGCAGGGCGCGCTGGAGTTCACCGACCGGGTGGCCGCCGACGTCGCCGTGCCGGTCGACGAGCTGGTCACCGTGCAGGTCGGCGCGACGCCCGAAGACATCGAACGACTCGTCGCCAAACATGGCTTCTCGCGCTACCCGGTGCTGGATCGCCGCGGCGTCATCGCCGGTTACGTGCACCTCAAGGATGTGCTCTACGCGACCGACGAGGCGTATGCCGAACCGGTGCCCCCGCGGCGCATCCGGCCATTGGCGACCGTCGCGCCGTCCGACGAGGTGGACGACATGCTGGTGACGATGCAGCGCAGCGGTGCGCACCTCGCGCGCGTCGTGGACGACGCCGCCCAGCGGGTGCTGGGTGTGGTCTTCCTGGAGGACGTGCTCGAGGAACTCGTCGGCGAGGTGGAGGACGCCACCCAGCGGTGACCTGGCCGCTGGTGGCGTGTGTCACCGGCAACGGTCGCTGGTTGGCCAGCTCGCTGGTCGAGTAACGGGGGAGCGCAGCGGAGGAGTGTATCGAGACCCGAGCTGCCTGTCGGCACACCGGATGTCGCACCCCCGGACTAGCGTGAATCCTCCCGATCGAGGAGAAGCTCATGCCGGCATACCCCGTCCTGCTGCACACGGCGATCGATGCGCGCGACTGCCGCGGGCTGGCCGAGTTCTACCGCCGGCTGCTCGGCCTGCGCTATCGCGCGGGTGATGCACCGCCGGCTGACGGCGAGGTGGATCACGCCGACTGGTTGGTGCTGGTCGACGACGCCGGTGAGCGCGTGCTGGCGGTGCAGGAGAAGGCGGACACGACACCGCCGACCTGGCCGTCCGAGGACGTGCCGATGCAGCTGCACCTCGACTTCGGCGTGTCCGGCGTCGCCGAACTCGAACGGCATCGGGACCGTGCGCTCGAGCTGGGCGCGCGGGTGCTGCACGACCGCTCGGAGGACGACGACGAGCCGCTCTACGTGCTGGCCGATCCGGCCGGTCACCCTTTCTGTCTGCTGGTGCAGTAGCCCGGGCGTTATCGCGGGTCGTGGACGCCGAGGCAAGCAGCGGCGCACTGCCCGGCGCGCTGCAGGCCACACAGTTTGGTATACCATTCTGTCGTGACTGACACCCGCATGACCTGCCTTCGCGCCGGTACCGGGCCGGCGGAGGTGCTCCACTGATCACCGAAGCCCTCGCCGAACCGCCCACCGCGGTGCGCCCGCGCACCGGCGGCCCGCTGTCCTCCCTGCGCGGCAACCGCACCTTCCGCTACCTGTGGCTGTCCAACCTTTTCTTCTTCGGCGGCGTGTGGACTCAGACCCTGGTGATGGGCTGGCTCGCGTTCCACCTGACCGGCTCGGATCTGCTCGTCGCGGTCTTCACGGCCGTGCGGCTCGCGCCCCTGCTGCTCGGCCCGATGAGCTGCGCGATCGCGGACCGGCACAACCGCGTGCTGCTGCTGACGCTCGCGTGCGGATGGGCGGCGACCGTCGCGGCGCTGGTGGCCGCGCTGGGCTCGTTCGGTGCCCTGTCCTACGGCGTGCTCGTGGTCGGCGGTCTCGCCATCGGCATCGCGCAGTCGCCATCGCAACCGGCACGCGCCTCGCTGGTCTTCGACCTCGTCGGGCAGGAGAGCATCTCCAACGCCAACGCGCTCAATGCGTTGGCATTGAACATGACTCAGGTCTTCGGCCCGGCGCTCGGCGGGGTGATGATCGCCGCGATCGGAGCACCGGCGGCACTATGGGTGTCGGCGGGCTGGTACGCAATCTCCCTGCTGCTGCTCATCCCGTTGCGCGGTGCCGGCACGATCGCCGCACCCGCCGGCGAGCACGAGTCCGTGCTCGCCTCCGTCGTCGGCGGACTGCGGACGATCGGGCGCAATCGGCTGGCCGTCGCCATCCTGCTGGTGACCGTCTCGGCCAACCTGATGCTCTGGCCGATCTTCCAGACGTTCATGCCGGTCTTCGCGGACGAGGCTTTCGGGCTGGGCCCGGCGGGCCTGGGCAGCCTGCTCACCTGCAGCGGGATCGGCGGCCTCATCGGGTCGCTGATCATCGCCGCGCTCGGCGACTTCCGTGCCAAGGGGGCGTTCTTCGTCGTCGGCACCGGTCTCTGGGCGGTCGGCTGGGCGCTGTTCGCCTGGGCGCATTCGCCCGCGCTCGGCTTCGTGCTGATGGCCTGGATCGGTATGACGAGTGCCGCGTTCGCCGTGCTGCAGACGACCCTGCTGCTGATCACGACCGACCGATCCGTCCACGGCCGGGTGCTCGGGTTGCAGGAACTGGCGATCGGCGTCATGCCGGTCTCCACGCTCGCGCTCGGCGCGATCGCCGAACGGGTCGGCGTCGGTCTCACCACCTTCGGTGCCGCGTGCGGTCTGCTGCTCGCCCTCGCGCTGATAGGCGTCCGGGTGCCGAGCATGCTGCACATCCGTTAGGCCGCCGAGGCCGGCGACGCACCGGCCGTATGACGCTCAGCGGCCGCTCGCAGTGGGCGAAAGACCTGTGTCACCAAGGTGATTCGCCGCCAGGGCGGCCACCTCGTCGAGATCGCGGCGGGCGATGGCGGCATACAGCGCCTGGTGCTCCAGGGCGACGTGCAGCAGGTCGTCGTGCTGTGCCATCAGCCAGCGCATCCGGCTGCGCATCGTCTGCATCCACTCGCACAGCAGCAGATTGCCGCTGAGCTCGGTGACCACCTCGTGGAAGTCGGCCGCGGCCCGGCGCGCCTCGATCGGGTCGTCGGCACGTGCGGCGGCCAGCTCAGCCTCGACGGTGGAGCGCAGCTGCGCCAGCCCGGCGGGTTCATGGCGCTGTGCCGCCAGCCGGAACGTCAACGGTTCGACGGCGGAACGCACTTCGTTGAGGTCGGCCACGTCACTCGGGGTGAACTCGCGCACCACGGCCCAGGTCCGTGGCCGCAGGGTCACCAGCCCCTCCGCCTCGAGCACCTTCAGCGCCTCGCGGACCGGCACCCGGCTCACCGCGAGCTCCTCGGCGATGTCCCGCTCGACGAGCTTGCTGCCCGACACGCGCACTCCGTCGAGGATCTCGTCGCGCAGCCGGCGGATCACCCGGGCGGACTCGGGCTCGCTGTCGATCGTCGGACTCACCCGGGCATCTTCGCACTCTCCGGCCTGGCCGTCGGGGCAGCAGCGCCGCGAGCGGCGAGCTGCGTCTCCGCCATGGCGAGCTCGGCGTTCAGCTGGGCGCCCGCCATGGCGCCGGCCGCCGCGGCGGCTCCCACCTGGGCCGACAGGTCGGTCACATTGCCCGCCGCCCACACGCCGGGCACGTCGGTGCGGCCGACCGGATCGGTGGGCACGTGGGTGCCCATGCCGGAGGGGTGCTCGGCCAGGGTGAGGCCCAGCGCCGTGAACAGGCCGGCGCCGCGAGCGACCAGGTGCGTTCCTGCCGCGATCACCTCGCACGGCACCACCCGACCGTCGTCCAGGGTGACACCGCGGATCGCGTCGTCTCCGGTGACGACGGAACGCACCGCGCCGTCGACGATCCGCACGCCGCGAGCGCGCAGCTGGTCGAGTTGTTCCGTCGGCAGGTCGATCCCGTTGCGCAGCAACACGATCCGGTCGGACAGCTGTCGCCACAGGACGGCCGAATGGAAGGCCATCGGCCCGGTGGCCAGGACCGCGATCGCCCGATCGCGCACCTCCCATCCGTGGCAGTAGGGGCAGTGCACCAGGTCGCGCCCCCACCGCGCGGCGAGCCCCTCGACGGCGGGGAGCTCGTCGGTCAGGCCGGTCGCCAGCAGCAGCCGACGTGCCTGGGTGGCACGGCCGTCCGCCAGGCTGACGGCGAAGCCGGTGTCGTCGCGACGCACATCGCTCACCTCGCCGGCGAGCACCACGCCTCCGTACCGGCGCACGTCGGCACGGCCACGGCGCAGGTATTCCGCCGGTGGCGTCCCGTCATACCCGAGCAGGCCGTGGACCGCCGGCGCGGGCGCGTTGCGGGGCGACCCGGAGTCGATGACCGCGACCGAGCGCCGCGAACGCGCCAGCATCAGTGCGCCACTCAGTCCGGCGGGGCCACCGCCGATCACCAGAACGTCGAGATCAGTGGGCAGTTCGGCAGTTGTCGTCATACAAGCAGCGTGCGCTGCACAGCGGGTGATGGCAAACAGTGTTGCCAATATGGCAAGCTGGTCGTATGGCGACAACGGATCTCGAAGCTGCGCTCACCGCGGTGGGCCCTCGACTACGGCAACTGCGCGAGCAGCGCGGACTGACGCTCACCGAGGTCGCGCTGAGCACCGGTGTCGCGGTGAGCACCCTGTCCCGGCTGGAGTCCGGCGGCCGGCGACCCACCCTGGAGCTGCTGCTCCCGCTGGCGGAGATCTATCGGGTGACGCTCGACGAGCTGGTGGACGCACCGCCCACCGGCGACCCGCGGGTCAACCTGCGGCCGGTCACCGTCCACGGCATGACGATGGTCCCGCTGAGCAGCCGCCCCGGCGGGATCCAGGCCTACAAATTCGTCATACCGGGGCGCACGAGTCGCCAGCAGCCGAGCCTGAAGACCCACGAGGGCTACGACTGGATCTACGTGCTGACCGGCAACCTGCGGCTGGTGCTGGCCGACCACGACCTGGTGCTGCGGGCCGGCGAAGCGGCGGAGTTCGACACCCGCACGCCGCACTGGTTCGGCGCGGCAGACGAGCAGCCGGTCGAATACCTCAGCCTCTTCGGCAAGCAGGGGGAGAAGGCGCACGTGCGAGCCCGTCCCCGCGCGGCGGCGGTCGGCGACTGACTCAGCGCGGTTCGACGAGCCACGAGCGCAGCGTGGCGACCTCCTGGGACAACACGGCGGGGTCGTCGTCCGGCACGAACTCCAGCAGCAGGTCCCGCGGCCGGCACGTGTCGTCCAGCAACGCCAGCACCTGCCGCCACAACGGCGCACGATCGGTCAGCGGTAGCCGCTCGATCTGCGGCCACCAGGAGAAGACGTGCACGGCGCAGACGTCGTCCGCCAGCGTCCGCAGCCCCGCCACCGCTTCCGCCGCGGGGTCACCGACCCGCGGCTGCCAGTAGGTCGCGAGGTTGGGATGGTCGACCTCGCGCAGCAGCCAGGCGGTCGACTCGACCGTGTCGGTGAGCGTCCCGCCGTGGAACTCCAGCCCGATGAGTATGTCGTGGGCGGCCCCCACCTCGGCGGCGTGCCGCAGCGCCCGGACCACCTGCTCGCGCTGGGCCGGTGACGACTCCGCCGAGCCGTGCGCGCCGGCCCAGACCCGGATCCGCGGCGCACCGAGCCGGGCGGCGGCCTCGACCAGTTGCTCGATCGACGGGTCGGTCTGGGCGCCGGGACGCCAGTAGGTGCCGTAGGACGCCACCGTCATACCGGCGTCCAGGGTCCGGTGCCGTACCTCGTCCAGGACGTCCGGTCGGTCGGCCGGCGCATGGACGTCCGAGCCCCACTCGATCCGGCGGATGCCGGCGTCGGCCGCGATGGCCAGCAGTGCGGTGGGGGACAGCCGGCGGAAGGTGATCGAGCACAGCCCGATGCGTTCGGTCCAGGCGTCGCGGCTCGTCATACGACCACGGTAGCCAGCGGTGCGTGGCACGCGGACACGCCACCGGCCCGCGGGCCTGGCTGGTTTCGGCGACCGTTGCTGGTTGTGTACGCGGGCGGGGCGCGGACCTGCGAATTGCCGGCGACCGTTGCTGGTTATGTACGCCGTCGGGCCGTGCGTCTGACCGTTCCGGCGACCGTTGCCGGTTAAGTACGCCGATGGGCCTCGAATGCGTCCCGTTCCGGCGACCGTTGCCGGTTAAGTACGCCGATGGGCCTCGAATGCGTCCCGTTCCGGCGACCGTTGCCGGTTAAGTACGCCGATGGGCCTCGAATGCGTCCCGTTCCGGCGATCGTTGCCGGTTAAGTACGCCGATGGGCCTCGAATGCGTCCCGTTCCGGCGATCGTTGCCGGTTAAGTACGCCGTACCCCCGTCGGCGCCTCGTCCGACCTCGTTCCTCGGTCGTCCGACGCGCCTGTTATTTCTGCCCGGGGTACAAAAAAACCAGCAGCAAGCTGCTGGCATTTTGTACCCCCGTCGGCGCCTCGTCCGACCTCGTTCCTCGGGCGTCCGACGCGCCTGTTACTTCTGCCCGGGGGTACAAAAAAACCAGCAGCAAGCTGCTGGCATTTTGTACCCCCGGCAGGATTCGAACCTGCGCTCCCGCCTCCGGAGGGCGGTGCTCTATCCCCTGAGCTACGGGGGCGTGCGGCGAACCGCGCTCCGCAACATTAGCAGTCGCAGGACGCTCGCTTCGAATCGACAGCAGGATCGGTGACGACGCTCGCCCGCTCGGTGCGGATGGGCGGTGTTCATCCGCCGGACGTGCCGGTATGCCGCGACCGCTCCGCCGTATCGTGTCGCCCGTGACTTCCGCCACCACGCGACTTGCCGCCCACGTGTGGCCGTCCGGGCTCACCGAGACCGCCGACGGCGAGCTTGCCCTGCAGGGGATCACCCTGCGCGACCTCGCGACGACGTACGGGACGCCGGCATACCTCGTCGACGTGCCCGATCTACTCGTGCGCGCGCGGGCGTTCCGGGACGAGTTCGCGGCCGCGTTCGAGGCGATCGGTACCACGTGCGACGTCTTCTACGCCGGCAAGGCCTTCCTGTGCTCGGCGCTGGTGCGGTTGCTCGACGCGGAGGGTCTCAGCCTGGACGTGTGCACCAGCGGCGAACTCGCGGTCGCCGCCAAGGCCGGCTTCCCGGGGGAACGCACCGGCATGCACGGCAACAACAAGTCGGTCGCCGAGATCGAGGCGGCCGTCGACCACGGTGTCGGCCGGATCATCGTGGACTCGCTGGAGGAGATCGACCGGGTCGTCGCCACGGCGCGCAGCCGCGGCACCCGCGTCGGAGTGATGCTGCGGGTCAAGACCGGCGTCGAGGCGCACACCCACGAGTTCATTGCCACCGCTCACGAGGATCAGAAGTTCGGCTTCAGCCTTGCCGGCGGCCAGGCCGCGGAGGCGGCGGCCGCAGTGTTGGGCCACCCGGACCAACTGCAGCTGCTCGGCTTCCACTCCCACATCGGGTCGCAGATCTTCGACTCCGACGGCTTCCGGGTCGCCGCCCAGCGCCTCATCGCCATGCAACTGCAGATCGCCCAGCAGCACGGGGTGGTGCTGCCCGAGCTCGACCTCGGCGGCGGCTTCGGCATCGCGTATGTGCCCGAGGACGAGCCGCTGTCTCCGCGCGAGATGGCCACCCAGCTGGCCGCCATCGTCCGGGCGGCCTGCGAGGACGCGCAGACCCCGGTGCCGCGGGTGTCCATCGAGCCCGGTCGGGCGATCATCGGCCCCGCCGGGATCACGCTCTACGAGGTCGGCACGGTCAAGCCGGTGCAGGCCACCGACGAACTCACCCGCACCTACATCTCCGTCGACGGCGGCATGAGCGACAACCCTCGGCCCGCGCTCTACCAGGCGGATTACCTTGCCACGCTTGCCAGTCGGCGCAGCGACGCGCCGACGACCCAGTCCCGGGTGGTCGGCAAGCACTGCGAGTCCGGCGACATCGTCGTCCGCGACCAGCAGTTGCCGGCCGACATCGCCCCGGGTGACCTGCTCGCGGTGGCGGCCACCGGCGCCTACTGCCGCGCGTTGTCCAGCCAGTACAACCACGTCACGCGGCCGCCGGTGCTCGCCGTGACGCCGGAGGGTGTGCGCACCTGGCTGCGACGCGAGACCATTGACGACCTGTTGGCCCTCGAAGGGGAGTAAACGCATGGCCAAGCCACTGAGGGTTGCGCTGCTCGGCTGCGGAGTGGTCGGCAGCGCGGTCGCCCGCCGGCTGACCGAGGACGCTGCCGACCTGGCAGCGCGCGCCGGCGCCCCGCTCGAACTGATCGGTGTCGCAGTCCGTGACGTCAACAAGCCGCGGCCCGAATCCGGCGTGCCCGCAGCGCTTTTCACCACCGACGCCGAGTCGCTGGTCGCCGACGCCGACCTCGTCGTCGAGCTGATGGGCGGCATCGAGCCGGCGCGCTCGCTGCTACTGCGGGCGATCGAGCACGGCGCCGCGGTCGTCACGGCCAACAAGGCGCTGCTCGGATCCGACGGGCCCCGGTTGTATGCCGCGGCCGATGCACGCAACGTCGACCTGTCCTTCGAGGCGTCGGTGGCCGGCGCCATACCGCTGCTGCGTCCGCTGCGCGAGTCGCTCGCCGGTGACGACGTGCATCGGGTGATGGGCATCGTCAACGGCACCACCAACTACATCCTGGACAAGATGGATCGCACCGGGGCGGCACTGGAGGACGTGCTCGTCGAGGCCCAGCAACTGGGCTACGCCGAGGCGGACCCGACCGCCGACGTGGAGGGGCACGACGCGCAAGCGAAGGCGGCCATCCTGGCGTCGCTGGCCTTCCACACCCGTGTCTCGACCGACGACGTGCACTGCGAGGGGATCATGGGCGTCACCGACGCCGACATCCGCGACGCGCGCAAGATCGGTTGTGTCGTCAAGCTTCTCGCAATCTGCGAGCGGTCCGCCGACGGCGTCAGCGCCCGGGTGCATCCCACGCTGGTGCCTCGCTCACACCCGTTGGCGTCGGTGCACGAGGCGTTCAACGCCGTCTTCCTGGAGACCGAGCTCGCCGGAGAGCTGATGTTCTACGGTCAGGGTGCCGGAGCCGCACCGACGGCGTCCGCCGTGCTGGGCGACCTGGTGCAGGCAGCCCGTCACCGCGTGGTCGGCGGGCACGGCCCCCGCGAGTCGGCATACGCCGAACTCCCGGTGCTGCCGATCGCCCGCACCAACACCAGCTACTTCATCCGGCTGGACGTGCTGGACCGGCCCGGTGTGCTGGCACGGGTTGCGAATGTCTTTGGCGCACATGATGTTTCGATCGAGAGCATGCGCCAGGGCGTCCGCCGGTCGGAGGACGGCCTGGCGATCCTGCACCTGGTCACCAATCAGGCAACCGACGAGTCGCTGAAGGCGACGGTCGATGGGCTACGCACATTGGACGATGTGCACGAGGTCAGCTCCGTGCTGCGTGTGGAAGGACTGTAATGGCAACGCAATGGCGAGGCGTGATCCACGAGTACGCCGATCGACTGCCGTCCTTGACGGGCGCCCCGGTGGTCACTCTGGGTGAGGGCGGCACGCCGCTGATCCATGCCGAGTGGCTCAGCACACACGTCGGTGCCGACGTGCACGTGAAATACGAAGGCCTCAATCCCACCGGTTCCTTCAAGGACCGCGGTATGACGACCGCGATCTCGGCGGCGGCGAAATCGGGTGCCAAGGCAGTGATCTGCGCCTCCACCGGCAACACCTCCGCCTCGGCGGCGGCATACGCGACCAAGGCCGGTATGACGTGCGGCGTGCTGGTGCCGGAGGGGAAGATCGCCATGGGCAAGCTCGCCCAGGCCATCGCGCACGGTGCGCAGCTGCTGCAGGTCGACGGCAACTTCGACGACTGCCTGACCCTCGCCCGCAAGCTCGCCGAGGCCTACCCGGTGGAGCTGGTCAACTCGGTCAACCCGGCTCGCATCGAGGGCCAGAAAACCGCCGCGTTCGAGGTGATCGACGTGCTCGGCGATGCACCGGACATCCACTGTCTGCCGGTTGGGAACGCCGGCAACATCACGGCGTACTGGAAGGGCTACCGCGAATCTGCTGAGATGCCAACAGGTTCCGACGGTGCAGCGAGCCGCACGCCGCAGATGTGGGGATTCCAGGCTGCCGGCGCAGCGCCCATCGTGAAGGGGCACCCGGTGGACGAGCCCGACACCATTGCGACGGCCATCCGGATCGGCAACCCGGCGTCCTGGCAGCAGGCGATCGCGGCTCGCGACGAGTCGGACGGGCTGATCGACGCGGTCACCGACGAGCAGATCCTGCACGCACACCACATCATCTCCAGCAAGGAGGGCATCTTCGTTGAGCCCGGCTCAGCGGCGAGCATCGCCGGCCTGCTGCTGATGCACGAGCGCGGTGCCATCCCCGCGGGCGCCACCATCGTCTGCACGGTCACCGGGCACGGTCTGAAGGACCCGCAGTGGGCGTTGCAGGACCAGAGCGGCCAGCAGGTGCAGCCGACGAAGGTTCCGGTGGACGCCGTGAGCGCCGCGCGGGCCCTCGGCCTGGAAGGCTGACCGGGGCCCGATCCGATGGATTCACAAGTGCTTTCGCCCGGCGCGTCCGTCACCGTCGAGGTACCCGCCAGCAGCGCCAACCTCGGCCCCGGCTTCGACTCGATCGGCTTGGGGCTGGCAATCACGGACACGGTCCGGGCGACCGTCGGCGGGGCCGGCCTGCGCATCTCGGTCGAGGGCCAGGGGGCGGCGGACGTGCCGACCGACGGCACCCACTTGGTGTGGCGGTCCGCGCAGACGATGTGGCAGCGGCTCGGCATCGAGCCGCCCGCCGGCCTGACTCTGCACTGCCGCAACGGGATTCCGCATTCGCGCGGCCTCGGATCCTCGGCCGCCGCGATCGTCGCCGGTATGGCGACAGCGCTCGCGCTGGTCCGCGGTGACGGTCTCGCGACTGCGGCCTCGCTGTCGATGCTGAGCAGCCTCGCCGGCGAGGTCGAGGGGCACCCGGACAACGCGTCCGCCAGTGTCTACGGAGGACTGACCGTGTCCTGGGCCGACGACGAGGGCGCCGGCTGGCGGACCGTGCGCCCGGCCCTGCACCCGGCCGTGGACGTGGCGCTGCTGTTGCCCGAAGCGACGCTGTCGACGGACTCCGCGCGGGCCGCGCTGGGCGACGCCGTCTCGATGTCGGCCGCGGCGTCGACCGCGGGCCGGTCCGCCCTGCTCGTCCACGCACTCACCCAGGAGCCGGAGTTGCTCCTCCCGGCCACCCGGGACTGGCTGCACCAGGAGCCTCGCAGGGCGTCATACCCGCAGAGCATGGCGGTCGTGGACCGGTTGCGCGGGCGGGGGCTCGCGGCGACGATCTCGGGCGCCGGGCCCGCCGTGCTGGTGCTCGGTGCGGGCGAGATCCTGGTCGGCGCGGACGACCTGCCGGCGGGCTGGCAGGTGCCGCGGCCGGGGATTGCCGCGTCGGGTGTGCGAGTCGTTTCGCATTCGGCACCCCACACGGTGTAAGTTGGGCAGTGCATCGACGGCCCAAGCCGACCGCGTGACAGTCCTGTCCCGGAAGTCGATGTCTCACCGCAACGTTCCTCACCGATTCCTGTCGGCAGTGCACGTGCCGGTGATGTGAGAGTTACTTCGCTTGAGAAGCAACGATTTTTGGCATACCCCACACCGGTCGTAGCACCGGACGAACGAGGGGGAAGGAACCTTCGTGACCGAAACCACCGAACTCTCCGCGGCGCCCGCTTCGAGCTCCCAGGGCAACCTGAGCACGATGAAGCTGGACCAGCTCAAGCAGCTCGCGGTGACCATGGGCATCAGCGGCACCTCCAAGATGCGCAAGAGCGATGTCCTCGCGGCGATCCGCGACCGCGGCGGCGACCACAAGCCGGCCGCCGAGAGCACCGGCGCTCCGCGCCGCTCGCGCCGGGCGACTGCTGCGCCTGCCGCCCCCGCCGAGGCGGCCCCCGCCGAGACGGCCCGCACCCAGCCGGCCCCCGTCGAGGCCCAGTCCGCCGACACCACGCCTGAGACCGCGCCGGCCGAGAAGCCCGCGGAGCAGAACGCATCGCAGGGCGACCGCGGTGAGCGCGCTGACCGCTCGCACGACCGCGGCAACCGGGGAGACCGCGGCAACCGCCAGGGCGAGCAGGAGCCCGGCAACGACCGTTCCGGCGAGCGCAACAACACCGAGCGCAACAACACCGAGCGCTCCGGCGACCGCAACGATCGCTCGAATGATCGCTCGAATGATCGCTCGAACGACCGCGGCAACCGGCAGGCGGCCAACGACGGCGACCGCCAGGGCAACAACCGGCAGGGCGACAACCGCGGCAACAACCGCAACGACCGCAACAACAACGACCGGAACAACGACCGGAACGACCGGAACAACGACCGCTGGAACGACGACGGTGGCAACGGCCGGGGCCGGCGTCGCCAGCGCGGCCGGGACCGCAAGCGCGGCCGCGGCCGCGGCGACGACTTCGGCGACGTCGACACCCAGGTGCGCGAGGACGACGTCCTGGTGCCGGTGGCCGGCATCGTCGACGTCCTCGACAACTACGCGTTCGTGCGCACCAGCGGCTACCTGCCGGGCCCGAACGATGTCTACGTGCCGCTGGGCATGGTCAAGAAGAACGGCATGCGCAAGGGCGACGCGGTCACCGGTGCGATCCGTGCGCTCCGCGAGGGCGAGCAGCTGCCGAGCCGGCAGAAGTTCAACGCCCTGGTGCGCGTGGACACCGTCAACGGTATGACGCCCGAGCAGGCCAAGGAGCGCGTCGAGTTCGGCAAGCTCACCCCGCTCTACCCGCAGGAGCGGCTGCGCCTGGAGGACGACCCGAAGCACCTGACCAACCGGGTCATCGACCTGGTCGCGCCGATCGGCAAGGGCCAGCGTGGCCTGATCGTCGCACCGGCCAAGTCCGGTAAGACCATGGTCATGCAGGCGATCGCCAACGCGATCACCACCAACAACCCCGAGTGCCACCTGATGGTCGTGCTCGTCGACGAGCGTCCCGAGGAAGTCACCGACTTCCAGCGCTCGGTCAAGGGCGAGGTCATCTCCTCGACCTTCGACCGTCCCGCCACGGACCACACCGAGGTCGCCGAGCTCGCCATCGCGCGGGCCAAGCGCCTGGTCGAGCTCGGCCAGGACGTCGTGGTGCTGCTGGACGGCATCACCCGCCTGGGCCGTGCCTACAACCTGGCAGCGCCCGCCAGCGGCCGCATCATGTCCGGTGGTGTCGACTCGGCAGCCCTCTACCCGCCCAAGAAGTTCTTCGGCGCCGCCCGCAACATCGAGAACGGCGGCTCGCTGACCATCCTGGCGACCGCGCTCATCGAGTCCGGCTCCCGCATGGACGAGGTCATCTTCGAAGAGTTCAAGGGCACCGGCAACTGGGAGCTGCGCCTGTCGCGTCAGCTCGCCGAGCGTCGCATCTACCCGGCCGTCGACGTCAACCAGAGCAGCACCCGCCGCGAGGAGATCCTGCTCGGCAACGACGAGCTGAAGATCATGTGGAAGCTGCGCCGCGTGCTGGCCGCGCTCGACTCGCAGCAGGGCATCGAGGTGCTGCTGGACCGGTTGAAGAAGACCGGCTCCAACACCGAGTTCTTGATGCAGGTCCAGCAGACCAGCTCCATCACGCTCGACGACGAGGACTGAGCCTTCTCGCTGCGCTCCTCGCAAGACAGGGACGGGGGGGGGCGGGGGGCGCCAGGTGCGGGGGGGGCAGGGGGGGGGGGGGGGGGGCGGCACGCAGCAGAAACTGGGCGTGGGGGGGGGGGCGGGCCGCCGAGGGGGGGACGGGCCGGGCG
>NZ_JBQCGS010000032.1:0-5594 GCF_051955415.1 Flexivirga sp. | reverse complement strand
GGGGGCCTCTCCCTGTGCCGGTCGTCGTCTTCGCGGCCGTCCGCTCGTCGTTCACTTGCGCCGTCGTGGGCTGTCACCTGCCGCTGGTCCCGAGTAGCCGGGGGAGCGCAGCGGAGGCGTATCGAGACCGAGGCTGTCGTTTCCCTGCCGCTGGTCGAGTAGCGGCGAGGGACGAGCCGCGTATCGAGACCACCGGCCTTGTCGTGCATCGGAGCTACCGTTCCCGCATGATCACCACCGTCGCCGTCAGCGGCTACCGCTCTCTGCGCGACGTCGTGGTGCCACTGAGCCGGCTCACCGTGGTCACCGGCGGCAACGGCAGCGGCAAATCCTCCCTCTACCGGGCGTTGCGGCTGCTCGCGCAGTGCGGCGAAGGTCAGGTCGTCGGCAGCCTCGCCCGTGAAGGTGGCCTGCAATCGGCGCTCTGGGCAGGTCCGGAGTCCCTCGCCGGTGCCCGGCGGGGCGCACCGGTCCAGGGCACAGTCCGCAAGGGCCCGGTGAGCCTGCGGATGGGGTATGCCGGCGACGACTTCGGCTACCTGGTCGATCTCGGGCTGCCGCAACCGACCGGCCTGCCGACCGCGTTCCAGCGTGACCCGCAGATCAAGCGCGAGCTGATCTTCTCCGGGCCGGTGATGCGGCCGGCCACCACGACCGTGCGACGCGTGCGTGGCTCCGTGCAGGTGCGCGACGGGCGCAGCTGGTCCGACGTGACCGACGGGCTGGCGCCATACCGCAGCGTGCTGGGGGAGTATGCCGACCGGCAGCTCGCCCCGGAGGTCGTCGCCGTGCGTTCGACGGTCCGCTCCTGGCGTTTCTACGACGGTTTCCGGGTCGACGCGGACGCACCGGCGCGCCCACCGCAGGTCGGCACCCGCACCCCGGGGTTGTCCGGCGACGGATCGGACCTCGCTGCCGCGGTCCAGACGATCCTGGAGAGCGGGTTCGGCGACCTGGAACGCACCGTCGCCGACGCGTTCGACGGCGCCCGCCCGCAGGTGCTGGTCGCCGACGGCGTCTTCGACGTCGCGATAGTCCAGCCCGGCATGCTGCGACCTCTCCGGGCGGCCGAGCTGTCCGACGGCACACTGCGCTACCTGCTGCTGGCGACGGCATTGCTGACCGTCGAACCGCCACCGCTGCTCGTCCTCAACGAGCCGGAGACGTCCCTGCACCCGTCGCTCATCCCGCCGCTCGCCCGGTTGATCCGGCAGGCCGCCGGACGCTCGCAGATCGTCGTGGTGTCGCACTCGCAGCCGTTGATCGACGCGCTGCGCGCCGACGACGGCGCAGCGGATCCGCAGGGTCCGCAGGGTCCGCAGCGTCTCGGTGAGGTGGTGCTCGTCAAGGACCTCGGTGAGACCGTCGTCGAGGGACAGGGGATGCTCAGCAGGCCGTCGTGGGAATGGGGTTCGCGCTGACCGGCGTCGCGTTGCAGACTGGCAGGCATGGCTGACGAACAGACCGGCGTGACGGTGACCGGTGTCGGCACCGTGCGGGTGCCGACCAGTGAGGCGGTGGTGCGGCTGCGCGTGCAGAGCCGGCAGCCGCAGCCCGGAGCGGCGCTGCGCGAGGCGGGTGAGGTCGTCCTCCGCGCCGTCGAGACGCTGCATGCGGTCGGCGTGCACGACGGTGACGTGCGCACCGACGCGGTCAGCGTGGCGCCCCATCAGGTGTGGGTGGACGATGCTGAGCAGGTCCACGGGTATGACGCCGCGCAGTCGCTGCACGTACGCGTCGCCGACCTCGGCCTGCTGGACCGCCTGCTCGAGGAACTCGTCGATGCCTGCGGCACGGCACTGGTCAACGAGGACGTCGCCCGGTCCCGCGAGCCGACGGACGCGGCGCTCGCCGAAGCACGCCACGAAGCGGTGGAGCGCGCGCACACCAAGGCGGCCGACTACGCCCGACTCACCGGTCGCACGCTCGGCCGTGCGCAGTCCGTGGTCGAGGTCACCGGCATGCACCGGCCGCCGAGCCCGCGCGGCCGCGCGATGTTCGTCGAAGCCGCGTCGGCGATGCCGATCGCGCAGGGTCAGGACAGCTCGTCGGTCACCGTCGAGGTGCACTGGAGTTTCGAGTAGCACCCACCCATTTCGCCGAGAGCACCCGGTCAGGGCACGAACGGGTAGCGACGTGCCAGCACCGGCAACGCACGCTCGGCGCGCGCGGACAAGGCGCCGTCGAACGCCGCGATGTCGGGCGTCGGGCCGACCCGCTGCGGGCCGGTCCGCTGCGGTCGTCGACGCCAGGTCGCCACCGCCGCGCCACCGTCGAGCAGCACGGCCTGGAACATTCCGTTGCCACCGGGGACGACCAGCGCCAGATGCTCCTCGTCGACCGTCGGCGTGCGATCGGCGTACCCGAGCAGGAGCTCGTCGAAGGCAGGCGTCAGCATCGGGCGCAGCGTCGCGCCGGGGTGCGCCTGCCAGCGTTCGACGGTCTCGGGAGCCGCGAAGTAGGCGGTGTCGCCGGCCACCACCTCGACCAGGCCGGCACGGACCGCGTCCCACACGGGCGCGATGTCGCGGTGCAGCAATCCGCTCCACCACCGGAAGTCGGCGATCGTGGCCGGGCCGCGTGAGTGGAAGTAGCGGGTCGCCCATTCGGCGACGTTCAGGTCGCGGTCGATCGGACGGGAGTCACCGATCCACTCGTCGAAGAGCACGAAGCGCTGCTGACGTCCCTCGATCGGTCCGAGCACCAGGTGGGCGCGAAGGCACAGCGACTGCAACAGATGTGCGCCGCGCTGCCCGTCGGTGCCGATGCCGTGCTCCCGCCACCGCGTGAGAAGCTGCGCGCGGGTCATGCCCGAGCCGCCGGCGAGCTCGTCCGCACTGACTGTCGCGGCACGGTCGATGTCCGCGGCGGTGATGTGCAACTGCTCGTGCCGGCGTCGGACGGAGCGCAGCGTCGGCGCCGCGTTGAGCGCCAGCATCCAGCGCAGATCCTCGGCAGGCACCAGGTGCAGTGTTCCGCGCATCGGCCAGGACCGGACGATCTGTCCGGCGTTGAGGGCCGCGTCGACGTCGCCGACGGTGCCGCCGGCGCGCAGCGCGACCGCCGACCGCGCCGACGCAAGGTCCTGCGCCTGCAGGCACGTCATCCGCTGCACGACGTCCGTCGCCGTGGAGCGCGCACTCGCCACCAGGCCCTGGGCGATGAGTCGCTGCCTGCTGAGCTCGCGGAGTGGTCCTCGGGTCCGCAGCACGATCCGGTCGGTCATCCGGACAGGCTAGGAGCGTCAGCGGACCGAACCGGTCCGTTGGATCGCGGTGGCTTCGATGCGGAAGTCGTGCGTGCGCAGCCGGTCGATCAGGACCCCGCCCAGCGCGGTGGCGGGCGTCAGCACACCGCCGCTCAGGCCTGTCGGCAACGGGCACCGGTCCCGGGAGACGGCCAGGCTCAGAGCACTCTCACCGAGCATCACCGCCGTGGCCTTGTAACCCGGATCCCCTTGTGCCGCAACAGTGCTCTGGTATGACGCCCCGGACGTGGTCGTCGTGCGCAACGTCGCGGTGAAGTGCCCGGAGTCACGGGACTTCTCGTTCGGTCCGTCACCGGGCGCGGGCAGAGCTCGTTCGACGAGCGGGCGCAGGAGCGGCACCGACATCGCGCCGAACGCTGCGCCGAGCCCACCGGCCAGCGCATAACCGCGCAGACGACCGTGCATGCCGCGTCCGGTGCGTTGGACCTCGCGGTAGCGGAATCCGCGGCCGTAGCCGTGCTGCAGCAAAGCATTGCTGCGCCGGACGATTCGGGTGTTGTATGTCGCCATCACGAACGGGCCGGTCCACGCACCGATCTCCGGCGCATAGCGGACCGCCGCGCTGTCCCGCCACTCGCCGCTGGGCTCGGCACCGCGATCGGGGCTGAGACCGAACGTGTCGGTGGCCACCCGCCGCTTGCCCCTGTCGGAGCGCACCTGGTCGAGCTGGTGCATCGCCGAGGCGATGGTCCCGCCGCTGATGCCGCCCTTCATCGTCATGTAGAGAGTGGTGTCGCCCAGGTCGCCCGCCCCGTCGGCATGCACCTGCTCGGCCAGCGCCAGGACACCGAGATCGGAGGGGACGGAGTCGAATCCGCAGGAGTGCACGACGCGCGCCCCGGTGTCGTTCGCGAGGTCGTGGAAGCGGTCGATGGACTCGCGGACGAAGAGCACCTCGCCGGTCAGGTCGACGTAGTCGGTGCCCGCCGCGGCGCAGGCCCCGACGAGCGGGAGGCCGTACTTCGCGTACGGTCCGACGGTGCTGATGACCACCCGTGCGCTGTGCGCGAGTGCTTCCAACGACGCCGGATCGGACGCGTCGGCGACCACCACCGGCCAGCCCGCGGCAGCGCCGGGCAGTGCGTCGCGGACGGACTCCACCTTGGCGCGAGTGCGCCCGGCCAGCGCGATCCGCAGCCCGTCGGGTGTATGGCGCGCGAGGTGCTCGGCGGTCAGCTTCCCCACGAAGCCGGTGGCGCCGAAGAGAACGATGTCGTGATCACGGTTACTCACGGGTACGACTCTAGGTGCGCCCCGGCCGTCAGGCGAGCCGCAGGTGGGTCTCCGCGACGCGGGTGGTCCGGTCATGCAGATCGATGAGCTGGGCCTCCAGGGCATCCGGCGGGGGACCGAGACGGGTCACCAGGCGGCAGGTGGCGAATCCCGCGGATGCTGAACGGTATTGGCTCAGCCACTGCGCTGCTGCGGCGGCTTCGTCCGCGGAGGTCGGCGGCCAGAGGATCTGGGGTGCGCGCAGTCCGCACCGCCACGGTTTCGGGGTCAGCCGGGCGCGACAGGTGTTGTACTTGCGGCACAGGTGCCCGTAGATCTCATCGGTGCCGAGCTGCTCGAACATGGCGGCGGCCTCCGGCGCATCGGGTGCGAGCCCGGCTCCGGTCACCACGACCCGGAAGCCGCCATACGTCTCGTAGACGTGCACGCCGAGCGCCGGGTGCGTCGCCGCGAACGACTCGATGCCGCGCAACGCACGGGATCTCGGGCTGTCGTCGGCGGACGTCCTGCCGCCGAAGAGCTTGCGCAACGACCGGCCGACCGAACGTGCCGCCGGCACATCCACGTCGGCGATGAGCAGGCGGTCGGTGCCGAGCACCTCGGCGCCATACCTGTTGCGCGAGACGATGGCCGCCAGGGCGCCCTCGGCGTCCGGGATCTCCTGCAGGGTCTCCTCCCGCGGCGGCGCCCAACCGTAGGACCCGCGCTTGTCGCGGGCGAGTCCCGCGCGAATCGCCTTGAGACTGTGGGCAAGTCGTTCGTCGGCGACCGCCAGCGCCTCGTCGGCCGATCGGGTCGACCAGCCCCATGCGGTGACCATGCCGGCGCGTGCGACGCGCCAGAATTGCGGCAGTGGGGGGGGGGGGGGGGGGGGGGGGCCCCCCGCACGCCCACCGCCCCCCCCCGCCGGGCCCCCGCCGGCCGCCCCCCCCCCGGCGGCCCCCCGCCCCCGCCGGGGGGGGGGGGGGGGAAGCGCGCGGCCCGCGTGGGTGGCCGGTGGGGGTCTCCCGCCCCCCCCCGGCCCCCCACTGCCGCAATTCTGGCGCGTCGCACGCGCCGGCATGGTCACCGCATGGGGCTGGTCGACCCGATC
>NZ_JBQCGS010000031.1:0-5884 GCF_051955415.1 Flexivirga sp. | reverse complement strand
GTTCGTCTTCCTGTGCGGTGCCGAGCTGGTGCACCGCCCCCGGCACCGCGTCCAACAGGTCCGCCACATCGTGCAGGGCGGCGAGCAGCTCCGGTCCGCGACCGGGCGCGGCAGGTGTGACAACGTCTTCGGAATCGGTGCGCATGTGGGAGGGCGTGAGAGGTTCGCCGGGCAGCTGCGGATCGGCATCCATGTCGCGAACCTTCTTACTGGACAACGTTTTCGACGTACTCCGATTCTACTCCAGAGGCGTGGGGAAACCTAGCGATTCATCGAACACATTTTCGGTGAAACGTATCGGCGGTTCGGAATGCCGCCACTCCAGCCACGTTCAGCGAACCCTCGCTCTTCGCCGGACACCACACTCCGGCAAGCGGATTCGGTCACTCGTCCTTACCGAGGTGCGTCAGTGCCGCGACGACGAGCGCTTGCACACCACGATCCAAGGTCGGCTGAATCACGGGAGCGAAGAACGGCGAGTGGTTGACCGGGATGTCCGCACTGACCCGACCGGCCTGTGCCGCGACGGCATACGCATCGGGGTCGGTGCCGCCGATTCCCCAGTAGGAGTAAGGGATTCCCAGTGCTGTCGGGATGTCGCTGAAGTCCTCGCTGGCGCTCTGCAGCGGCAGTTCCTGCGCATCGTCGCCGAAGAAGTCGGCGAACGCTGCCGCGAGCAGCTCGGTGGTGGCGTCGTCGTTGACGGTCGGCGGGAACTCGTCATACAGCTCGAACTCCGGCTCCTTCGGCGAGTCCGAGGCCGCGCACTCCGCAGTGACAATCCGCCGGATGGCGTTCAGCAGGCCCTCGCGGGTCCGGTCGTTGTAGGTGCGGACGTTGAGCTCGATGACGGCGCTGTCGCCGATCACGTTGCTCTTGGTGCCGGACCGGATCGCACCGACGGTGAGCACGGCGGGCTCGGTGGGCGCGATCTCGCGGGAGACGATCGTCTGCAGCCGTATGACGATCATCGCCGCCAGCACGACCGGATCGATCGCGGCCTGCGGCATCGAGCCGTGCGCGCCCCGGCCGTGCACGGTGACGCGCATGCTGTTGGCGGCAGCGAAGACCGAGCCGGAGCGAGTCACGACGATTCCCGCCGGCATCGCCAGGACGTGCTGGGCATGCGCCACGTCCACGGACCCGACCACCTGCTGCAGCCCGTCGTCCAGCATGCCGCGGGCGCCGTCGCCGACCTCCTCGGCAGGCTGGAACAGCACGACGAGCGAGCCGGACCACTGATCGCGGCCGGCGGCCAGCAGGGCTGCCGCGGTGGCGAGACAGGCCACGTGCACGTCGTGCCCGCACGCGTGCATGACGGGGACCGTGTCGCCGGAGGCGTCGGTCGCGACGACGTTGCTCGCGTAGTCCAATCCGGTCGCCTCCTGCACCGGGAGCGCGTCCATGTCGGCGCGCAGCAGCACACGGGGCCCGTCGCCGTTGTGCAGGACGCCGACCACGCCGGTCCCGCCGACGCCGGTCGTGACGTCATACCCCGCCGCACGCAGGCGGTCGGCGACCTTGCTCGCGGTCCTGGCCTCTTGGTGCGAGAGTTCCGGGTGCTCGTGCAGATCGCGGTAGAAGTCCTCGAGATCGTGGCGCATGCCGTCGAGTCCGGCCAGAACGGTCCGGGCGGAGTCGGTGCTGGTCATGGTTCCTCCTCGTGGTCGGTCGCCTCGGCATCAACCCTGCGCCGCCCGGCTGGACGTCTCCTGGTCTGCAACGCCCGCGCGAGCTTCTCCCGGCGGGCGCGGTCCAGGCCGGCCTTGGCCGCGACCCGTCGTGGGGCCACGGTCCACGCATCGGCGTCCGGCAGCATCCACCCGCGCCATCGGGCGACCAGACACAGCCCCGCGCCGGTGACCGTGGACGCCACCAGACCCACGGTCGGCCGACCGTTCTCGGAGCAGACGACGAGGACCCCGCTGGCGACGATCGCACACGAGGCGTAGAGCGTGTTGCCACCCAGCACGGTGGGGATGCGTCGCGTCACGATGTCGCGTATGGCGCCGCCGCCGACCGCGGTGATCGTGCCGAGCAGGATCGCCGGGAGCCAGCCGATGCCGACGGCCAGGCTCTTCTGCGCGCCGGCGGCGGCCCAGGTGCCCAGCGCGATCGCGTCGACGACCGGCCACACGCGATCCCACAGCGGGCCGCTGACGTTGGCGACATACGAGATCGCCGCTCCGGCGAACGCGGTGAGCAGGTAGGCGTAGTCCTGCAGTGCCACCGGCGGCCCGTGCTGCAACAGGACGTCGCGCACGATCCCGCCGCCGAGCCCGGACAGCACCGCGAAGGTGAGGAAACCGATCGGGTCCAGGCGCTCGTGGCGGGCGACCAGCCCGCCGAGGATCGCGTTGGCGAAGACGCCGGTCAGGTCGAGGATCCGGAACAGCTCCGACAGGTCACCTTGCTGCATCTGGCGCGCTTCCTCCTGCCGGCCGGACCGTGGGCCCCCAACGCTAGCGCCGAGACTCCCGTCCTCGGGTGCCTAGAAGACGACGACCGACCGCAGCACGTTGCCGTCGTGCATCTTGGCGAACGCCTGCTCGACCTCGTCGAGCGCGATCTCCTCACTGACGAACGCGTCGAGGTCGAGCCGGCCGCGCTGGTAGAGGTCGATCAGCATCGGGAAGTCGCGGCTGGGCAGGCAGTCGCCGTACCAGCTGGACTTCAGGGCTCCGCCGCGGCCGAAGACGTCGATGAGCGGCAGGTCCGGCAGCTTCATGTCCGGTGTCGGCACGCCCACGAGCACCACGGTGCCGGCCAGGTCGCGTGCGTAGAACGCCTGCTTCCACGTCTCCGGGCGGCCGACGGCCTCCACAACGATGTCGGCACCCTCGGCGCCGGGGTAGACCTGCTCGCAGATCGCCTTGATCTGCTCGACCGGGTCGGCCTGGGACGAGTCGACGGTGTGCGTGGCGCCGGCCCGCTTCGCCGCCTCCAGCTTGCGCGGGTCGATGTCGACCGCGATGACCGGGGAAGCGCCGGCCAGGACTGCTCCGGCGACAGCCGCGACTCCGACACCGCCGCAGCCGATGACGGCGACGGACCGGCCACGAGTGGCGCCGCCGGTGTTGATCGCGGCGCCCAAGCCGGCCATCACGCCGCAGCCCAGCAGCCCGGCCGCGGCCGGTCGCGCCTGCGGGTCGACCTTGGTGCACTGGCCCGCCGCGACGAGGGTCTTCTCGGCGAATGCACCGATGCCCAGCGCCGGGGTCAGCTCCGTTCCGTCCTCCAGCGTCATCTTCTGGGTCGCGTTGTGCGTGGCGAAGCAGTATTGCGGTTCGCCACGCTTGCACGCACGGCACTCCCCGCAGACCGCGCGCCAGTTGAGGATCACGAAGTCGCCGGGTGCCACGTCCGTGACGCCCTCACCGACCGCCTCGACGATGCCGGCGGCCTCGTGCCCGAGCAGGAAGGGGAAGTCGTCGTTGATGCCGCCCTCGCGGTAGTGCAGGTCGGTGTGGCAGACGCCGCACGCTTGGATCTTGACCAGCGCCTCGCCCGGGCCGGGGTCGGGCACGTTGATGGTCTCGATGCTGACCGGCTCGCCCTTCGCTGTGGCGACAACGGCTTTCACCTGCTGCATGACTCGACTCCTGTCATTCGTGCTGGCTGCTGAGGATCTCATGCAGGTGCGCCAGGGCGGTCGCCACCTCCACGAAGCTGGTCGACAACGGCGACATACCCGCGCGCAGACCGCGCGGCCGCCGGAAGTCGGGTATGACGCCACGCTGCCACAACTGGGCGATGGCGTCCTGCATCGCGTCGTGCTCGAGCGTGACGTGCCCACCGCGCACCGAGGGGTCACGCGGCGACGCGACCGTGACGCCCCACGGCGCCAGCGCCTGGTCCGCGACGTCGACCACGAACTCGGTGAGCCGGATCGATTTCTCCCGGATCGCCTCGATGCCGGCTTGCTCCACCAAGCCGAGCATGTCCTGCATCGGCAGCATCCCGAGGATCGGCGGAGTGCCGCTGATGAATCGCCGCATCCCCTCGGCCGGCGCGTACGCCGGGCCCATGGTGAACGGCTCTGCGTGCCCCATCCAGCCCCTGATCGGCTGAGTCAGGCTCTCCTGCAACGCTTTCGCGACATACCCGAAGGCCGGCGCGCCGGGTCCGCCGTTCAGATATTTGTAGGTGCAGCCGACCGCCAGGTCGGCGCCCGCGGCGTCGAGCCCGATCGGGAGGAGACCGACCGAGTGGCACAGGTCCCAGAGCACCAACGCGCCGGCGTCGTGCGCCGCTGCGGTGACGGCCGGCAGGTCGGCGACATATGCCGACTTGTACGCGATGTGACTCACCAACACCAAAGCGGTGTCGGCAGAGACCTTTTTGGGAACCTGCTCGAGTGTCACACCAGTGGCCGGATCGGGCTCGATCCAGTCGATCGTCAGCCCGAGCTCCGCAGCGATGCCCTGCACGATGTAGCGGTCGGTCGGGAAGTTCTCGGTGTCGGCGACGATCCGGGTGCGGCCCGGCCGCGCCGCCACCGCCGCACGGGCCAGCTTGTAGAGCAGCACCGTGGTGGAGTCGGCGACCGCTGTCTGCCCCGGCGCCGCGCCGAGCGCCACCCGCCCGATCGTGTCGCCGAGCTGCAGGGGGCGATCCATCCAGGACTCGTCCCAAGCGCGGATCAGCCGCTCGCCCCACTCCTCGTCGACGAACTCGGCGAGCCGTTCACGGGTGACCTCCAACGGCCGGCCCAGCGAATTCCCGTCCAGGTAGGCCACTACGCCGTCGGGCAGCACGAACTGCTCGCGGTATGCCGCCAGCGGATCGCCCTCGTCCAGTGATTCCGCCTCTGCGACAAGGTGATCGGGCAGCTGGGTGAGGATGTCGGGCATGTCAGCCGATCTCCGTTCGCACTGAGTAGAGCTCGGGGAAGAAGGTCAGGTCGAGTGCGCGTTTGAGGAAGCCGACGCCCGAGCTGCCGCCGGTGCCCTTCTTGTAGCCGATGGTGCGCTGGACGGTGCGCAGGTGCCGGAACCGCCAGAACTGGAAGGCGTCCTCCAAGTCGACCAGGTCCTCGCACATGGCGTATTCGGCCCAGTGCGCGTCGGGATCCTCGTAGATCCGCTGGAAGACCGGGACGAGGTCCGGTTGCTCCACCCACGCCTGGCTGACGTCCCGGGCCAGGATGTGCTCGGGCACCTCGTGGCCGCGGGAGACCAGGAAACGGAGGAAGGCGTCATACACGGTGGGTGCGCGGAGGATCCCGCGCAGTCGTTCCTGCTGCTCGGGTGCGGCCTCGAAGACCGGCAGCATGCCGGCGTTCTTGTTGCCGAGGATGAATTCGACCGAGCGGTACTGGAAGGACTGAAATCCGGATGCGGAGCCGAGAAAGCCTCGAAACTCTCCGTATTCGCTGGGCGTGAGCGTGGCCAGCACGGACCACTGCTCGGCCAGCGTGCGGAAGATGTGCTTGACCCGCGCGAGGGCCTTGCGGGCCCGACTGACGTCCTCCGCCTGCAGATAGGTCCGCACCGACTCCAGTTCGTGCAGCACGAGCTTGAACCAGAGTTCGGTGGTCTGGTGCTGGATGATGAACAGCAACTCGTCGGGGTGGACCGGCTCGCTGACCGGGTGCTGCGCGTCCAGCAGCTTGTCGAGATCCAGGTAGCCGCCGTAGTCCATCCGCGACCGGAAATCGGTGCGGACCCCCTCTTCGATCGCTCGCTCGCCGTCTTCGATGGACACTGCGCCGTCGTCCCTTCCTCGCTGGTCCGACCAGTCTGGCAGTGACCGGTCCGGCGGGTGACGCAGCCCTCGTGAGCCTCGCGAGCCCCTCCCGACAGACCGAGGCGCACGCTGTCCCCCCGGCGGGCACCGTGCGCCGCGACCCCTCGCCCCCACCCGCGGCGTGGAACGGGACCCG
>NZ_JBQCGS010000030.1:0-13373 GCF_051955415.1 Flexivirga sp. | reverse complement strand
GCGGTGGTCGAGCCCGGCGGCGCGGGCGTCGCTGATCGTCTCGATTGCGATCAGCGGCAGCTCGACCGGTTCGAAGTTCAGCGGGCGGCCGGCGTCGAGCCGGGCCAGCAGCAGCAGGTCCTCCACCAGCGTGGTCATCCGGTCCGCCTCGGACTCGATGCGGCCCAGAGCGTGCGTGACCCCTTGCGGCACCGGCTCGGTCTCCCGGCGGGAGAGTTCGGCATACCCCCGGATCGATGCCAGCGGGGTGCGCAGTTCGTGCGAGGCGTCCGCGACGAACTGCCGCACCTGGGTCTCACTCGCCTGGCGGGCGCTCAGCGCGTGGTAGACGTGATCGAGCATGTCGTTGAGCGAGGCGCCGACCTGGCCGACCTCGGTGCGTTCGTCGGTGTCGCGTGGTTCGACGCGTTCGGGCATGACGACCTCGCCGGACGACAGCGGAAGTTTGGACACTCGGGTCGCGGTGGCTGCGACCCGCCGCAGCGGCTCCAGGTTGCGTCGGATGATGTATGTCGCCGCCAGCGCGACCAGGATCACGCCCGACCCGCTGAGCAGCGCGATCGCGATCGCGGTCTTGGCGACGGTCGACCGGTTGGGGCCGATCGGCAGGCCGATGATCGTGGTGACACCGGCATTGCGCAGGGACGGTCCGATCCCCACCCCGGCCTCGGAATGCACTGCGATCACTCGGTATTCGCCAAGATAGCCGCCGAGTTCGACCGTCTTGGGCGAGGAGCCGATGCCCGCTGCCTGCAGGACGGCGATCTGCTTGTCGCTCAGGCTGCGCGGTGACTTGAAGCCGTAGACGTAGTTGTCCGTCTCGACGCCCGTGCTGCCGTCGCGGTATCGCACCGCCAACGGGGCGAGCCGGCCGGTGGAGCTGAGCAGGGTGACCCGGATCGACTCCCCGGCGACCGGTGGCGGCCCGCCGATGGTGTCGCTGTACTGGCCGTTGAAACGCGCGGCCGACTGTCTCAACTGATTGTCCAACTGACCGTTCAGCGTGCGGCTCAGCTGCCACACGCTCAGGGCGCCGACGGCCAGCGTCACGGCGACGAAGAGCAGCAGCATCCAGGCGACGAGCTTGGTGCGCAGAGTCCAACGGCTCGGGTGCCAGGACGCGGTGGTCGTCATCGTGGGTCGGTCGACGGTGCAGGGTCGCTCAACCGGCGGGTTTGAGCACGTATCCGGCGCCGCGCATGGTGTGGATCATCGGGGTGCGGCCGGCGTCGATCTTCTTGCGTAGGTAGGAGATGTAGAGCTCGACCACATTGGCCTGGCCGCCGAAGTCGTAGTGCCACACGCGGTCCAGGATCTGCGCCTTGGACAACACCCGCTTGGGGTTGCGCATGAGATAGCGCAGCAACTCGAACTCCGTTGCGGTCAGGGAGATCTCATCGTCGCCGCGGAAGACCTCGTGGCTGTCCTCGTCGAGGCGCAGGTCGCCGACGACGAGCATGGAGGAGGTGTCCTCGGTCATCGCCACCGATCGGCGCAGCAGGGCGCGCACCCGCGCCACCACTTCCTCGAGCGAGAAGGGTTTGGTCACGTAGTCGTCACCACCGGCCGTCAGGCCGGCCACCCGGTCCTCGACCGCATCGCGCGCAGTGAGGAACAGCACCGGCAGGGTCGGGTCCTCGTCGCGCAGCCGGCGCAACACCTCCATGCCGTCGAAGTCGGGCAGCATCATGTCCAGTACGACCGCATCCGGGCGGAACTCCTTCGCCGTACGCACCGCGCTGGTCCCGGTACCGGCACTCTTGATCTCCCAGCCCTCGTAACGCAGCGCCATCGACAGCAGTTCGGTCAGATTGCTCTCGTCGTCGACCACGAGGACGCGCACGGGCGATCCGTCGGGACGCTTCAGGCCGGATTTGTCGCTCATGACGCCGCCTTCCTTGCTCCGGTGTCGTCATCCGCCGACGATGTTGGTCGCTCGCTGCGCTCGCTCATGCTGCTCACCCTCTCGCCGCACACTGTGCGCGCACGTGGTCGAGTCTATGTCTCACCTGTGCGCGAACTGTATGACTGAGCGGTCGCGGCGTGATGATGGAGTCCGAGGCGGTGATAACGGTGGAAGCGAATCGCACGGTCGATCGACGGACCCTGCTGGCCTGAGTGGGCGCAGCGGGCGTCATGGCCGCGGTCGGCGGTTGCGACGCGCACCGGCCGGCCAGCACCGGCTCGCCGCCCGGACCCGGCGGCGGTGACCGCAACGCGGTCAGCGACGTCGTCACCGGTCTGCACGCACCGTGGTCCGTGGTGTGGGTCGACGGTGCCCCGCTGATCAGCCAGCGTGACGACGCGCGCATCCAGCAGCTCGTGAACGGCCGGTTGCGCCAGGTGCTCGACGTGCCGGATGTCCAACACGGTGGTGAGGGCGGACTGCTCGGTATGGCGGTGCGCGACGGGTGGCTCGTCGTCTACTACACCGGTCGGGACGATCACAATCATGTGGCCCGCTACCGCTGCGCGAAACAGGCTGGCACGGTGCGGCTCACCGACCCGCAGCAGATCCTCGGCGGCATACCCGCCGGCGCGGTGCACAACGGGGGACGGGTGGAGTTCGGCCCTGACGGCACGCTCTACGTGTCCACCGGTGACAGCACACAGCGCGAACTCGCGCAGGACAGAAGGAGTCTGGCGGGCAAGATCCTGCGGATCGAGCCGGACGGCCGAGTGCCGGGCGACAACCCTTTCGCCGGCAGCCCGGTGTGGTCGATGGGGCATCGGAATGTCCAGGGCATGGCCTGGGCGGCAGACCGCACGATGTTCGCGGTCGAGTTCGGCGAGAACACCTGGGACGAACTCAACGTCATCGTCCCCGGCGGCAACTACGGGTGGCCGGTGCACGAGGGGCGGGCGGCGGACCCGGCATACCGCAACCCGGTGCAGCAGTGGCCGACCTCCGAAGCCAGTCCGAGCGGTATGGCGATCCTGGACGACACCATCTACCTCGCGGCGCTGGGCGGGCAGCGACTGATCACCGTGCCGGTGCACCACCCGACCACTTCCAAGGAGTACTTCGTGCACACGTACGGCCGGCTGCGGGACGTGGTCGTGGCACCGGACAGGTCGCTGTGGGTGCTGACCAACAACACCGACACCCGTGGCGACCCCCGGCCGGGCGACGACCGGATCCTCCGGGTGGAGCCGGCCGCGCTCGGCGGTTCGGCCGGTTCCGCCGAAGGCCGATCCGGTGTCTCAGCCACGTCCCAGGCGACATGAGGCACGATAAGCAGCGTGCAACAGACTGATCGAAGGGCAGATATGACCGACGGCGACGACCACGATGTCGCAGTGACCGTGATCGTCCCGACCTTCCGATCGGGTGCCGGCCTCCAACGCGTCTTCGACTCGGTCGACGAGTCGACTTTGCCGCCAGGCGCCCTGGAAGTCATCTTCGCGGATGATGGGTCGGGCGATGACACGGTCCAGCGCCTGCATGAGTTCGCACGTGACCGGCCGTACGTCCGGGTGATCGAACTGGAGAACTCCGGCTGGCCGAGTCACCCCCGCAATGTCGCGATCGAGCAGGCGCGCGGCGAATACCTGTTGTTCATGGACCATGATGATTCTTTGTTCCCGGGTGCATTGAAACGGGTCTACGAATTCGCGGTGGAGAACGACGCCGACGTCGTGTCGCCGAAAGAATCCAAGACCAACGATGCGTGGTGGAGCCTGCAGGACGCGGATTTCGCCAATGTCGCGGATATCCGCCAGCACGGCGGTGTGCAGCGGATGATCCCGATGGTTCCTCACAAGCTGTACCGGCGAAAGTTGCTCTTGGATCACAACATCCGGTTTCCGGAAGGCAGTCGCTTCCTCTGGGAGGACTGGTATGTCAACATCCCCAGCTACCGCCACGGCAAGGTGGCTGCGTTGGTGGATACCGCGATGTATCTCTGGCATGCCAGTGACACGAACACGACGCACACTTTTGACCCCTATCGTGAAGATTACTGGGATCGATTGGAAGATCTCTTCGATCACATTCGTGAGACGCTGTCAGGTGAAGATTTTCTATCGGATCGTGACGTATTGGTGCGGCACAATCTCGGCCTGCGCGTCATCGAACAGGCATCGCGGCAATTGACCGCACGACTGCGTAAGGATCCCACGGCCTCCTCGCATCTCAACGACGGCGAGTCCATGATCCTTTCCCGCGCGGTCCGGCTGTTGTCGAAGTATGGCGACCGAGAGACGATGCGCGAACTCCCGCAGGTCCAGCGAGCGCAAGCTCAGCTACTTCGGCTTCGCCGCGTGGCCTGGATTCGGTCGTTTCAACTCGCGATGGAAACCCTGTCCGCGTCCGTCGTGGTCAAGGGTCTGACATGGCATGAGGGTGACCTCCACCTCGAGTTGGAAACCAGTTGGAAGACGAGTGATCCCGAACTGCTGTCGATAGTCTCGAGCGGCCGAGGGGCTCGGCTCGACCTGGGCCGTCAACTCAATTTCGTCCTGTCTCGTGGTCTACGAACGATCGATCCATCGACCGGACCGACGACCCAGATCGCGCTGCGTGACCGGCGCGGTCGAGTCAGTTGGCCGGTGGCAACGCAATTGGTGGACAGGCCCGAGGTTCACAGATCCGGCCTGACGTTCCGCACCCGAGCTGTCATCTCACCGTCAACCGTCGCGGCGGGCGGACCGGTGCCTGATGCCGTTTTCGACCTGCGGGTGCGATCCAGTTGGTTCGGGTTGCGGAGTTACGACGGCATCAGATATCAGGGCTCTCCGGCGCCGATGATTTCCGGTGCCAGGCAGGGCACCGCGTACGCCAACACCAAGGGCATGCTCAGCCTGGACCTGTCCGGCACGCTACGTGTGCCGGCCATCGACGCCGCACCGCAGGAAGGGCCGATCGGCCCGGTGTCCGATTTCCGTGCCCGATTGACCAAGGTCGCGTTGCACGAGCCGCAGCCGCTGTCGGTGGAGCTGGCCGCCATACCGCTCGAGACGGATGTGTCCGACCTGCCGGCCGACGAGCGCCAGGAGCGGTTGCGCGGCCTCGCCGCCCACGGGCGGTTGTCCACCCGGATCGTCGTCGAGGACGGCAGCGCGTGGCTCACCGGCTCCGGTGACCTGGCGGCCGGTTACTACCTGCTATGGGCCGATCGCGGCAACAAGTGGGAACGCACCCGGTACGCGATGTCGGTCGCCGAGGACGGCACAGCTCACCTCGACGTGCGCTGATCCGCGGGCGCTACTTCGTCGCGGTGACCTGTCGCAGCCCTTGCCGCATCTCGGGCGCTCGCAGCCGTGCCGCGTCGCTCTCGGCGTCGGTCTGCAATTCCTGCGAGACGCGTTCGGCGGCGACCCGCTCCCGATAGGTGTCGACCTCGTGGCGCTTCTGCTCCTCGGTCCAGCCGAGCAGCGGAGCCATGATGTCCGCGGTCTCCTCGGCCGCTTCGGCACCACGGTGCTTGGTCTCGATCGACATCCGGGTGCGGCGGGCCAGCACGTCGTCCAGGTGCAGGGCGCCCTCGTGCGTCACTGCGTACTTCAGCTCCACCCGCAGATAGGTCTCGGCCGAGGCCACCGGTTCCAGCAACGACGGGTCCTCCGCGGCCACCGCGAGCACCTCGTCCAGCTTCGACCCGTAACGGCCGAGCAGGTGCTCGATCCGCCACGGCGGCAGGCCGGTCTGCTCGGAGAGCTCGCGGGTGAGATTGCGCATGGCGGCATACCCGTCGGCACCGACCAGCGGCACCCGATCGGTGACCGACTCCTTGATCTCGCCGATGTCCTTTCCGGCGATGTCGATGGCGTCCTTGGCCATCACCCGGTAGGTGGTGTACTTGCCGCCGGCGATCGAGACCAGTCCGGGTCGCGGGCGAGCGACCGCGTGCTCCCGGGACAACTGGCTGGTGTCCTCGCTCTCCCCGGCCAGCAACGGACGCAGACCCGCGTAGACGCCGAGGATGTCGTCCTTGGTGATCGGCGTCGCGAGCACCGAATTCGCATGGTCCAGAAGGTATTCGATATCGGATGCCGTGGCGGCCGGGTGCGCCAGGTCGAGCTCCCAGTCGGTGTCGGTGGTGCCGATGAGCCACTGCTGTCCCCACGGTATGACGAACAGCACCGACTTCTCGGTGCGCAGGATCAGGCCGACCTCGCCGGCGATGCGGTCGCGGGGGACCAGGATGTGCACACCCTTGGATGCACGCACCCGGAAGCGGCCGCGACCGCCGCTCATCCGCTGGATGTCGTCGGTCCAGACGCCGGTCGCGTTGACCACGACCTTGGCACGCACCGTGGCGCGTTCGTCGGTCTCCACGTCGCGGACGACGGCGCCCACGACGCGATCGGCCTCACGGACGAGTTCGACCACCTCGGTCGAACTGCGCACGACCGCTCCGTAGTGGGCGGCGGTGCGGGCCACCGTCATGGTGTGCCGGGCGTCGTCGGCCTGCGCGTCGTAGTAGCGCACCGCGCCGACGAGCGAGTCCGACTTCAGGCTGGGGAAGAGCTTCAGCGCGCCACCGCGGGTCAGGTGCTTCTGCCGGGGCACCGACCGCGCCCCGCCCATCTGGTCGTACATCGCCAAACCCGTTGCGACGTACGGGCGTTCCCACCCGCGGTGGGACAGCGGGTAGAGAAAGGAGACCGGGTGCACCAGATGCGGTGCGATCGTGGTGAGCATGAGTTCTCGTTCGCGCAGGGCCTCCGCGACCAGGCTGAAGTTCATCTGCTCGAGGTAGCGCAGCCCACCGTGGAAGAGCTTGCTGCTGCGGGACGACGTGCCGCTGGCGAAGTCGCGTGACTCGACGAGCGCGGTGCGCAGTCCGCGGGTCGCCGCGTCGAGAGCGGCACCGGATCCGGTCACCCCGCCGCCGATGACGAGGACGTCGAATTCGCGCTCCTGCAGGTCTTTCCACGCCTGTTCGCGCTCCGCCGGACCGAGTCTGGCGCTATTGGGCTGCATCACCATGAAAGTTCCTCCTGGCTGCCGGTCGTATGGCGACGACCGGTGTGATCCACCTTAGGTATGGGGGTGATCCGCGTAGCGCGCGGATGGCTCGTGGCCGGCACGAACCATCCGCGCGAGGTGCGGTCCGGCTACGAGTCAGTCGACATCTACCCAGTCGAGCGTGCGTTCAACGGCCTTCTGCCAGCCGGCATACCCGGCCGCGCGCTGCTCGTCGTCCCACTCCGGCGACCAGCGCTGGTCCTCGTTCCAGTTGGCGCGCAGTTCGTCGGTGTTGTTCCAGAAGCCGGTCGCGAGACCCGCCGCGTAGGCCGCGCCCAGCGCGGTCGTCTCGGCGACCACCGGGCGGGACACCGGCACGCCGAGGATGTCGGCCTGCAGCTGCATGCACAGGCTGTTGGCCGTCACCCCGCCGTCGACCTTGAGCACGTCGAGCTTGACGCCGGAGTCCTTCTCCATCGCGTCGGCGACGTCTTTGCTCTGGTAGCAGATGGATTCCAGCGTTGCCCGCGCCAGGTGGGCGTTGGTGTTGTATCGCGACATACCGACGATCGCGCCGCGTGCGTCCGAGCGCCAGTAGGGGGCGAAGAGGCCGGAGAACGCGGGCACGAAGTACATGCCGCCGGTGTCCTTCACCTGCCGGGCCAACTGCTCGGTCTCGGCCGCGCCGGAGATGATGCCGAGCTGGTCGCGCAGCCACTGCACCGCGCTGCCGGTGACCGCGATCGATCCCTCCAGCGCGTAGACCGGCTTGTTGTCGCCGAATTTGTAGCACGGCGTCGTCAGCAGTCCGCTCTTGCTGCGCACCAGTTCCTCGCCGGTGTTCATCAGCAGGAAGTTGCCGGTGCCGTAGGTGTTCTTGGCCTCACCGGGGGAGAAGCAGACCTGGCCGACGGTGGCGGCCTGCTGGTCACCGAGGTCACCACACAGCGGTACCTCGCCGCCGACCGGTCCGCTGCGCAGCGTCGTGCCGTAGTAGTTGGGGTCGGAGCTGGGTCGGATCTCCGGCAGCATCGAGCGCGGTATGTCGAAGAACGACAACAGTTCGTCATCCCAGTCGAGGGTTTCCAGGTTCATCAGCATGGTGCGACTGGCGTTGGTGACGTCGGTGACGTGGACGCCGCCGTCGGTGCCGCCGGTGAGGTTCCACAGCACCCAGCTGTCGGTGTTGCCGAAGATCGCGTCCCCGTGTTCGGCGGCTTCCCGCAGGCCGTCGACGTTGTCCAGCATCCATTTGATCTTGCCGCCGGAGAAGTAGGTGGCCGGTGGGATGCCGGCCTTCTGCCGGATGACATCGCCCTTGCCCTCGCGTGCGAGCGCCGAAGCGATCCGGTCGGTGCGAGTGTCCTGCCACACGATCGCGTTGTAGTAGGGCCGTCCGGTGTTCTTGTTCCAGACGACCGTCGTCTCACGCTGGTTGGTGATGCCGATCGAATCCAGATCGGACGCCTGCAGATTGGCGTTGGCCAGGGCACTGCCGATCACGGTGCGGGTGCGGTCGATGATCTCCAGCGGGCTGTGCTCGACCCAGCCGGCCTGCGGCATGATCTGCTCGTGCTCGAGTTGCCGCTTGGCGATCTCGTTGCCGCTGTGGTCGAAGATCATGAAGCGGGTGCTGGTCGTGCCCTGGTCGAGGGCTCCTACGAAGTCGGGCATGGTCTCTCCTACGTCTTCTTGCTGCTGTGCTCGGGCGGTATGACGACGAGCGGGTCGACCGGTGGTCGACCCGCCGTCCGGACTAGTACTCGGCTTCCTCGTCGACCGGTGGCACCTGTTCCGGTGCCTCCTCGGGTGCGTTGACCAGCTCCCGGGCGTCCAGGGCCTTGCCGATGAAGAGGTCGTAGACCACGATGCCGATGACCCCGCCGATCAGCGGTCCGACGATCGGCACCCACATGTACGCGGTGAATCCGCCTGGCCCGTGGACGGTGCCGGGTAGCGCCAACTCGCCGAACCCGGCGAAATAGGCCAGGATGCGCGGGCCGAGGTCACGTGCCGGGTTGATGGCGTAGCCGGCGTTGGCGCCGAAGCTCATGCCGATCGCGGCGACGATGAAACCGATGATCAGCGGCGCCAGGTTGGCCTTGACGATGGTGTTGCGGGCGTCGACGACGGCCGCGATGCACAGCAGCAGCAGAGCGGTGCCGATGATCTGGTCGAGCAGCGGACCCCACATGGAGCCGTGGAAGGCAGGGGACGGGAAGGTCGCGAAGATCGAGAACGTCGCGTTGGTGTGCCCGTTGACCAGTGATGCCCCCGCCTTGGCGGCCGCGTGGTCGTAGGCGTTGATGGAGTCGTGGTAGTTCCACCAGACCAGCGCGGCACCGACGAACGCGCCGACCAGTTGGCTCAGCGCGTAGGGCGCCACCTTGCGCCAGGGGAACTTGCGCCGTACCGCGAACGCCAGCGTGACCGCGGGATTCAGGTGGGCGCCGGTGACGCCACCGGCGATGTAGACGCCGAAGCAGACGGCGAAGGCCCACCCCCAGGTGATCAGCAGCCAGTCGCCCGAGGCGAGGAAGATCGTCGTCGCGCTCTCGGCGCGGCCGGAGCCGGGCAGTGCCGCGACGGCCATTGCCACGACACCGTCGCCGAAGAGGATCAGCACGCAGGTGCCGAGGAACTCGGCGGCGCACTCGCCCCACAGCCCGCCCATCTGCTTCAGGCCCCACCCCTGTTTCATCGGAGCCGTGACGGCGCTCATCGTTCGGCCGCCGTGGCTGGTGTGTCGGAGATTGCGTGTCTCATGGCGGTGCCTACCTTCCCTCAGGGTGTGATCGGCGTCACAGGTTGCCTGCGCATCGGCCAAGGTAGGACGGTCGGAGAGCGGGAGTGTGCGCACCGTTCGACATTGTCGAACGCGCGGTGGGCCGCCTACAGTCGCCGTATGCCGGGCAGCGTGCAATCCGTGGAGCGGGCAGCGGCGATCCTTCGGTTGCTCGCCGTCGGGCAGGGGCGCGCGCTGAGTGACCTGTCCGGTGCGCTCGGGCTCAGCAAGAGCACCGTGCACGGCATACTGCGCACCCTGGTCGAGGTGGGATTCGTCGAGCAGGACCCGGTGAGCGGCAGCTACCTGCTGGCGTCGGAGATCCTCGGTCGGCGCTCGAAAGCCATGGACATCAACGAAATGCGGTCCCGTGCGACCAACTGGGTCGACGCCCTCGCCGGCCGCACCCGGCTGTCCGCCAGACTCGTCGTGCTGCCCGATGCGCCGCCGGCCTCGATCGGCTCCGGGGTGACGGCGCACCATGTCTTCAGTGCATCGCCCGTGCCACAGCGAGTGGAGATCGGCGACCCGGTGGACCTGGCCGCGACCGCCGAGGGCAAGGTGCTGCTCGCGCTGAGCCCGATCGGCGGGCAAGTGCTCGACGGCCTGGTGGGTCGCGAAACGATCGACGCCGCGGCCCGCTCGCTGCGGGAGAACATCACGGCCACGCGCTCCCGGGGTCTGGCGGTCGCGCTCGGACGGGCCGATGCCGGCGTCGCCGTGCCGGTGCGCAGCCACGGCGGCATGGTCGTGGCCGCGCTCGGCGTCCGTGGGACCGTCGAGCAGGTGCTCACCTCCGCCCGCACTCCGCGCGAGGGAGTGCTGTCGGCGCTGGACGAGGCGGCTCGCGGCACCTCTCACGCCCTCATGGCTCAGCGATGGTGATGCCATGAGCGCGCGGTATGTCATCAGCATCGACCAGGGCACGACCTCGACGCGGGCCATGGTCTTCGACCAGCACGGCCGGCTGGCCGGCATGGGCCAGCGCGAGCACCGGCAGATCTTCCCGCGTCCCGGTTGGGTCGAGCACGACGCGGCGGAGATCTGGCACAACACGCGGCGCGTCATACCGCAGGCATTGGCGGACATCGGCATCTCGGTGGCCGATGTCGCCGCGGTCGGGATCGCCAACCAGCGCGAGACTTTCGTCTTGTGGGAGAAGGTGACCGGCCGCCCGGTGTGTCCGGCGATCGTGTGGCAGGACACGCGCACGACGGCGATCGCCGACCACCTGTTGGACGATCCGGGCGCCGACTTCTTCCGGGAGCGCGCCGGGATCCCGCCGGCGTCATACTTCACGGCTCCCCGGCTGTCCTGGCTGATGGACGACCGGCCCGAACTACGGGCGCGTGCTCGTAGTGGCGAGCTGTTGATGGGCACCATGGAGACGTGGTTGATCTGGAACCTCACCGGTGGTCCGGACGGCGGCATACACGTCACCGATGTGACGAATGCGAGTCGCACCCTGTTGATGAATCTTGAACGCTTGCAGTGGGATCCGGAGCTCTTGGAATTCTTCGACGTGCCGGAGGCGATCCTGCCCGAGATCGTGCCGTCGTCCTCCGTCGTCGGCACTGCGACGGGTGCGCTCGCCGGGGTGGCTGTCGCGGCGGCGGTGGGTGACCAGCAGGGTGCGCTGTTCGGTCAGACGTGTTTCGAGGCGGGCGAGGTCACGTGCACATACGGCACCGGCGCCTGTCTGTTGATGAACACCGGTGACGAGGTGGTGCGATCGACGCACGGCATGCTCGCCACTGTCGCCTATCAGCTCGCGGACGGGTCGAAGGCTTATGCGCTCGAGGGGTCGATCGCGGTTGCCGGCGGACTCGTGCAGTGGGTGCGTGACGGGCTCGGCCTGATCAGCACCGCTCCGGAGATCGAGACGCTGGCGCGCACCGTCGACGACAGTGGCGGGTGCGTGGTGGTGCCCGCGTTCACTGGACTCTTCTCGCCCTACTGGTCCTCGGGCGCGCGCGGCGTGATCTCCGGCCTGACCAGCTTCGTGACGGCCGGGCACCTGGCACGTGCGGTGCTCGAGTCCTGTGCCTGGCAGACGAGCGATGTCGTCGAGGCGATGGCCGCCGATGCGGGAGTTCCGTTGAAATCGTTGCGTGTTGACGGTGGTATGACGTCAAACCACCTGATGATGCAGATGGTCGCGGACGTGCTCGACGTCTCCGTGGTCCGGCCGACGGTCAGCGAGACGGTGAGTCTGGGAGCGGCATACCTCGCGGGCTTGGCCGTCGGCTACTGGTCCGACGTGAAGGTGCTGCGCCGCAACTGGCACCGCGCCGGGCAGTGGGATCCGGGGATGTCCCCGCAGTTGCGGGAGGCGCAGCGCGCCGCCTGGCGGTCCGGCATTGGCCGGACGTTGGGCAGTGGCGTGGCGCGGGCCGCGGATTGAGGCTTCGACGTGTCTCGGGTGGACGATCGTCCGGCGAGATATTCGGGTCCGACCATGGTGGGTGTCGTGGCTCGCTGCCATGATCCAGGGCGTGGCTGATGATCTCGTTCAACAGGTTCGCGCGCTCGTCGCCGACATCGAGCCATCCGACGATCTCGCAGGTGCCCATCAGCAAATGGCGCTGCGTTGGCTGGACTCGACGCAGGACATCTACCGGCGGGCGAAACCGGCGACTCCCTCTCCGCACCTGGTGTCGTATTTCCTCCTGATCGACCGCGCAACGAATGCGGTGTTGCTCTGCGATCACCGCCTTTCCGGTCTGTGGCTACCGACGGGCGGGCACGTCGAGCCCGACGAACATCCGGTGGACACCGTCCGGCGTGAGGTTGTCGAGGAGCTCGGGATCGAGGCGGTGTTCGATGCCGAGACCGGCGCCGCGCCGCTCTTCCTGACGGTCACAGAGACCGTCGGTGACCCGGCAGCACGGCATACTGACGTGAGCTTGTGGTTCGCACTCGAGGGCCGTCCTGATCAGGTGCTCGTTCCCGATGAGCGGGAGTTCACGTCGGTGCGCTGGTGGGGTATCGACGAGCTGTACGCCGAGACGTCCACGCGCATGGAACCTCACCTGACGCGTGCAGTGAAGGCGCTGCACATGGAGGTACCTGCGGCCCGCTGAGGCATCCGCAACTGAGGCAGCCTCGCCTTCTGGACGGTAATTCGCGTGCGTCAGCAGCGGACCCGCGATGGGATCGAAATCCTCCCCACGCTTCTCGTGCGGTAGGACGGACGCGATGATGAGACACCCGTTCCTTGGAGTGAGCGTCGAGACGCCGATGTTGCAGTTGTGCGCTGCGACCGACGAATCGATGGGGGAACTCGCTGCGCCGGCTCACACGCTCTCTCGGATCACACCGTGGTTGGTGATGGCGCGTGCCCGGGTGGAATGAGCTCTCCATTTCGCCAATGCTCTATACGCTTCACCGAAAACGTGTTCGAATAATCGCTAGGTTTCCCCACGCCTCTGGAGTAGAATCGGAGTACGTCGAAAACGTTGTCCAGTAAGAAGGTTCGCGACATGGATGCCGATCCGCAGCTGCCCGGCGAACCTCTCACGCCCTCCCACGTGAGCACCGATTCCGAAGACGTTGTCACACCTGCCGCGCCCGGTCGCGGACCGGAGCTGCTCGCCGCCCTGCACGATGTGGCGGACCTGTTGGACGCGGTGCCGGGGGCGGTGCACCAGCTCGGCACCGCACAGGAAGACGAAC